>JAYELX010000044.1:0-5684 GCA_034717875.1 Chloroflexota bacterium
CGCTTGAGCGGGCTTCGTAGGCTTAGCACGGTGCGTTAACGCCCGTGCGGGATTGGCTAACCGCTAATAGTGTTGATTTTATGAAGCAATTGTTGATTCTGCTAGGTTCGTAAGAACACGCCCGCTCAGCGGTGCCCTGATAGGGTGCTACGCGAAACCGACCGTGCTAATATTGCAAAGTCCATTCGGACTAGAGGATAAGTGAACTGTTCTTGTACAAACCAACAATATTTTGAGCAAGTACGATAATAGCGATGGAGACATGGTAATTACATGAACGTGCTGATTGTCGATGACGATCCTGTTTTACGCAAACTGCTCCAACGGGCGTTGATTCAAATGGAGTATCAGGTCCGCGTTGCCAAGGATGGATGCGAAGCCTGGGATATATTGCAGCGCGAACCGCTCCAACTGGTGGTTACAGATTGGGTCATGCCGGAGATGGATGGCTTGGCATTGACGCGCAAGATTCGTAAGGCGGAAATGCCGGGATATGTGTACATTGTGATTCTGACTGGGCAAGAAGGAATCGAAAATATAGTCGATGGGCTTGATGCTGGCGCAGACGATTATTTGATGAAGCCATTTAGACCCAAGGAGTTGCAGGCACGTTTGCGAGTGGGTGAGCGCGTGCTGGATCTGGAGCGGAGATTGAAGGCTGCTCGTGATAAGATGCGTGATTTGGCCATGCACGATGAATTAACTGGACTTTGGAACCGCAGGGCATTTTATGAACACGCTAATGCAGAGTTGGGGCATGCTATCCGCGAAAAGTGCGATTTGAGCCTGATCATGTTAGACATCGATCATTTCAAAGTGGTAAATGATCGTTATGGCCACCTTGTCGGTGATGAAATACTCAAGATGGTGACCGATACTATCGAAGAAAATTTGCGCCCTTACGATAAAGTAGGACGCTGGGGCGGCGAAGAATTCATCATTCTCTTACCTACCACGAGTTTATCGAAAGCTGCAACTATTGCTGAACGTTTGCGAGTGAGTGTGTCTTCGACAGGGCTTTCGTTTTCCCTTGGTCAGGATGGTCGCGATGAAGAGCTTCACGTTAAAATTAGTTTAGGAGTCGCTGGTATCGAGGCTGGTGAGTCCATTTCGTTTGATACCCTCGTAGGCCGGGCTGACGACATGCTTTACAAAGCGAAGCGAGAAGGGCGGAATCGGGTGTGCGTGTTTACGTTGGAGAATGATAATTTATGAAAAAAAACAAAGTCTTTAGATGGCTTGACTCAAGTCTAATCCAGTATTCGATCTATGGTGTGCTTTTCGGATCATGCTTTCCTATTATGGCAACTTTTATAGCCCTGATTACCAGGGATATGCCGCTAACTTGGGCAAGTGCGGTGCATGCTCACAGAGTTGAGCCGCTTCTTTGGATCATCGACACCGCCCCGTTATTTTTCGGTGTTTTTGCATCCATCGCCGGGCAGCGTCAGGATAATCTGCTTCGCTTGCAAGAAGGACAGTTGGACAGACGCCTGCAGGAAGTCAATTTACTTAGCAATGTGATCAATCTTACGGCTTTTGCAACAGACACCACCGTAGTCTTAAGTGAGATTTGCGCTGAATTAGCACGCTTTTTTCAGTGTCAACAAGTCGCATTTGCGTTGCTTGATGAGCAGCGCACCGTGGCAAAAGTCACCGCTGAATATCGTCAACCAGATCGACCCAGTGCCATAGATGCTGAAATTCCTGTTGTTGGCAATCCATCTATGCAGTATATTCTTGAAAATAAAGTCCCATTGGTGGTTGAGCAAGCCCAAGAGGACCCGTTGCTGGAACCCATACATGATCTGATGCGAGAACGAGGCGTAGTGTCCATTTTGATTTTTCCCGTTCTTGTCAATAACGAGGTTGTGGGGACTATAGGATTAGACTTTCTTGAGCCAAAAGAATTCGAGCGAGCTGAGATTGAATTAGCGAAGCAAGTGGCTGAGCAAGTCGGACGTTCACTGGATAGGATTTGGGCTGCGGGCGAAATTCTGCGCCAGAAACAGTACTTCGAAACATTGGTGCAAGCAAGCCCTATTGCCATCGTCTCTTTGGATTTGGATCATCTCATTACCAATTGTAATCCAACCTTCGAAGCCTTGTTTGGGTACGTTAAAGAAAACGTTATAGGAAAAAACCTCGACGATTTGGTTGTTCCTGAACAGATGGACTCTGAGGCGCGTCAATACACACGCGATGTCAAAAGTGGGGCCAGTATTCACGATATTACCACTCGTCAGCGTAAGGATGGCTCTCTGGTGGACGTGGAGATTTTTGGCACCCCGGTGATCGTCGATGATGAACAAATTGGCCTTTTTGCTCTTTATCATGACATTACCGAGTTAGTAGAAGCCAGACGTGTCGCTGAAGATGCCGCTCGGTCAAAGGCGGACTTTTTGGCAAATATGAGTCATGAAATCCGCACACCCATGAATGCCGTCGTTGGCATGACAGGGTTATTGCTTGATACCTCATTAGACCCAGTGCAGCGCGAGTATGTCGATACAGTACGCCGCAGCGGCGATGCTTTGCTGGAGATCATAAATGACATTCTGGATTTCTCCAAGATCGAAGCAGGAAAGCTAGAATTGGAACAGCAACCCTTTTATATTCGTGAGTGTGTTGAAACAGGATTAGATTTGGTTGCAGGGAAAGCTGCCGAGAAACATCTAGAGATTGCTTATATGCTGGATGAGAATGTGCCTGTATCGGTTGTGGGTGATGTTACTCGTGTCCGCCAGGTTTTGGTCAACTTGTTGAACAATGCCGTAAAATTTACACACGAGGGCGAGGTCGTTGTACATGTTGCTGGAAAAAAGCACCAAGACGATCTTTACAAGCTGCAATTCTCTGTGCGGGATACTGGTATTGGCATTCCTGAGAATCGCTTGGATCGGTTATTTCGATCTTTTAGCCAAATTGATACTTCAACAACGCGAAAATACGGTGGCACCGGCCTGGGTTTGGCCATTAGCAAGCAATTATCGGAAATGATGGGTGGAGAGATATGGGTTGAAAGTGAGGTGGGTGAGGGCAGCACTTTCCATTTTACTTTTGTCGCCGAAGCGACCTCCGCAAAGCCGCGCATAAATCTGGAGAACGCGCACAACTTGCTGACAGGCCGACGTGTTTTGATCGTTGATGATAATGCAACCAATCGGTTGATCTTGATTCGTCAGACAAAGTCGTGGGGAATGATCCCTCGGGCGGCAGCCAGTGGCAAAGAAGCTTTGGGTTGGATCAAGCGCGGCGATGAATTTGATTTCGCTGTTTTTGATATGCAGATGCCCGAAATGGATGGTGTCATGTTGATGCGTGAATTGCGCAACTACCCCAGGTGGAGGAAAACCCCCGTAGTGTTGTTGACCTCCCTAGGCGGTTTGGAGAGCATCCCGGATGATGTCGCTTTTACCGCCCGATTGAATAAACCTATAAAACCGTCCATGCTTTACGATGCGGTTATCAACATTATAGGGACTCAAATTGTAGAACCAGTTACCGAAGAATTATCAAAGGGGGAGGATGGCCAAATTGTCTATGACGAGCAGATGGGAAAACATCACCCCTTAACAATCCTCCTGGCTGAAGACAACCTTATTAATCAAAAAGTTGCCACAAAAATTCTGGGAAAATTAGGCTATCGCGCTGATGTTGTCGCCAATGGCATCGAAGCTGTGGACGCTGTGAGACGGCAGCATTATGATGTTGTGTTGATGGACGTGCAAATGCCAGAAATGGATGGTGTCGAGGCCACAAATCGCATTCGCGCTGAATTCCCCCCGGATCAGCAGCCTTACATCATCGCTCTGACAGCCCACGCCCTGGCGGGGGATCGCGAGCGATACATCCGAAAGGGCATGGATGACTACGTAAGCAAACCGGTACGTGTCAACAAGTTGGTTGAGGCTATAACTCGCTGCCATTCTATTATCGAAGAGAAAAAGATGCAGTAATTCCTGCCTTTTTGCCCTCATGGTGTCCCGAAGGGAGAAGGGACAGTTCCCTCTCCCTTCGGGAGAGGGTTAGGGTGAGGGAAAAGGTGAGGGAAAAGGTGAGGGAAAAGGTGAGGGAAAAGGTGAGGGAAAGGGTGAGGGAAAGGGTGAGGGAAAGGGTGAGGGAAAGGGTGAGGGCTAGGGTGAGGGAAAGCGCGCAGATAGCCTCGAGCGACAGTATTATCCGTTAACGTCAGTCCAACGCTTTTCGCAGGGCAGCGATATTATCCCCCACGCTGGCAGCACTGTTGAAAATTGCTGACCCAGCGACCAGAATCGTTGCTCCGGCTGCGGCGATTTCGGCAGCATTATTCGCTTTGACGCCCCCATCAACTTCCAACTCAATGTGTGATAACCCGCGCCCATCCAGCATCCGACGCAGGCGGGCGATCTTATCTGTACTGCTGGGGATATATGATTGTCCCCCAAAGCCGGGATTTACCGACATGATCAACACAAGCTCGACATCTGGGAGAATCTCTTCCACCCTTGATAGAGGCGTGCCGGGATTGAGCGTTACTCCTGGCCTGATACCGAGCTCCCGTATTTGTTGGATAACGCCGTGCAAGTGAGGGCAGGTTTCGATGTGTACGGTGAGAATATCGGCCCCGGCTTTTGCAAAAGATGGGATCAGAAGTTTGGGCTTTTCGATCATCAAATGCACATCCAGCACCGTCCCGGTCTCATCTGCTATGGGGCGCAGAGCGGAGACAACCAGAGGCCCGATAGTCAGGTTGGGAACGAAGTGGCCGTCCATCACATCGATGTGGATATATTTCACACCTGCGCCAATCGCCTCCCGCATCTGTTCCCCCAAGCGAGAGAAATCAGCAGAAAGAATTGAAGGGGCAATTTTAATATTCATGGGTGCATCTCCAGTCGTAATTACTCACCCCCCCCAACTCCCCCCGCTGCGGAGGGAGAGATTTTTAGCTTCCCCCCGGTGGCGGAGGGATTGAAGAAGGTGGGGAGTGAAAGGTTATCTCCAATCAGTGTTTCAGTATCCAAACTTCGTCGGAACTTGCTCAAAACAGAGATGTGCATTGCATCTGCTCTTGATGCATTGCACATCGAGTCGCTAGAAAACAGCCTTCATTTGTTGTCTCGTAGGCGCAACGCACTACCGAAGCGCAATGCACCTGAAAATTTAATTCTGAGCAATTACCTTCGTCGGCCCCGGCAAAAACGACCTCGGTGGCCAGATCTGTTTTGATCTGTCACGATTCGGATTATCACACAGGTTGCAATTCGGTAGCACGCAATACCCCCATCTGCACTGAATCCATAATCGAATCTCGAATAAAATCACTAGCATTCAGGATTTCAATGCCAATCATTGAGCCTTTGGCATTCAATTCAACTGTAATGTTGGGGCTGAGTTCAACACTCCCAGCTTCGGGTTCATTTATAAGTGTTAGATGTAAAATATCTTCTTTCTCAAAGTACATCATACCTATTTTACTCATTTATAAGTCTCCTTGTCTTGAGCCGAATGTTGATCTGCTGGCGTGTCGTGGCATGGATAGTTACTGGAAGGAACTTTTCCTGCAACAATGTCTAAAAGTAACTGCTCAAAGTGTTGGTGGTGTTGTCTAAGTAGGTACTACAAAATATCTTTATAAAATTAGCCCAGCCTTCAGCATAGTCAATTAAATAAGGATCAACGTGAAATAGTGGGTAGGAAAC
>JAYELX010000045.1:0-5620 GCA_034717875.1 Chloroflexota bacterium
CATAGTTCCTCCTTTTTTGTCTTTAATAAAATAAGATGAATGTGAGGTGATTTTCTATACAGATACTTATCCGAGTCGTATTGAGATTTTGTTTACAACCTCCTTCAGGGATTCAACGTATCCTTTTTATCGAATTAAAATTTATGCGATACGATGGCCCTGTAATGCTTACAGTTGCTATTACATTGTGACCAGTTTTGTGCAGGGTTGATCAATCAACCCAATTTAAGATCACCTTGCCCGATTGCCCTGACCTCATCACATTGAAGCCATCTCTAAATTCTGTAAAATGGAATTTGTGCGTGATCACTGGGCTAATATCCAGACCGCTTTGAATCATGGCTTGCATCAGATACCAAGTTTCGTACATCTCGCGGCCGTAGATTCCCTTGATGGTGAGCATGTTGAAGATGACGGTATTCCAGTCAATGGCCATTTCTTCGAGCGGAATCCCCAGCATGGCGATCTTGGCGCCGTGGCACATATTCGCCAACATATCGTGGAAAGCTGCTTCACTACCGGACATTTCCATCCCGACGTCAAATCCCTCTGTCATGCCCAGTTCTTTTTGCACGGAGGCGATACTTCTTGTGCGGATGTCGAGAGCAACGGTAGCCCCCATTTTTTTTGCTAGATCAAGACGGTATGGATTCAAGTCGGTTGTGACAATGTAGCGCGCCCCGGCGTGTTTAGCGACGGCGGTTGCCATAATGCCGATGGGGCCTGCTCCTGTGATGAGGACATCTTCACCCACAAGAGGGAATGATAGGGCAGTATGGGTGGCGTTGCCAAAGGGATCGAAAATGCTGAGAATGTCCATGGGGATGCGGGGGTCAGCCTGCCAGACGTTGGTTGCTGGGATGCAGAGATATTCACCAAAGGCACCAGTCCGATTTACGCCCACGCCTTGGGTATTGTGACAAAAATGACGTCGCCCGGCCATACAGTTGCGGCATCTCCCACAAACGATGTGACCTTCCCCGGAGACAATTTCTCCGACCTTGATGTGATCTACGTTGCTGCCAATGGCTGCTATTTTGCCAACATATTCGTGTCCGACGACCATGGGGACAGGGATGGTCTTTTGTGCCCAGTCATCCCAATTCCAGATATGTACATCGGTGCCACAAATAGCTGTTTTATGAATGCGGATGAGAACATCATCAATTCCAAATTCAGGAACTGGCACTTCCTCTAACCATAGACCGGGTTGGGGATATTTTTTTACCAAAGCCTGCATGGTTTTCTTCATGTGAGAAAATTTCCCTTTCCTTCAATCAGATTGCGTACTCAAATACCAGGCGCTACCGTCTTTCTCGATAATGTGCTTCAGTGTGATTGCGCGGGTTTCGTCTACTTCGTCGAGAATTGTTTGTCTGGCGGCGTCCACATCGTGTTTACGCAAAGTCTCAAGCAGGCGGTTATGCCGTTTTTCTATCTCATCACCTGTGTGGATAAACGTTAGGAAGCGGGCCAAGCGGTCGTGGATATGCCCCAATGCCTTAGCGAGTTCTTGATTTCCTGATGCTTGAGCAATCAGGAAATGGAAACGTTGATTCTCAACAGTATAGCGTTCTTGAGATCTGTCGTCATCACCGCTATAACCAACATGGACATTTTCTAAAGTTGCAAGCTGTTCGTCAGTTATGCGCAAAGCAGCTCGCTCAACTGAGGCTACTTCAAGTATCTTGCGCAGTTCCAGCATATCACGTAGTTGTTTGAGAGTGACCTTGGCCACGTAGAAGCCGGTGTGAGGCTTGGTAGCTACCAAACCTTCTTGCGTGAGCATTTGAAGAGCTTCCCGCACCGGAGTCACGCTGGTGTCGTAGCATGCTGCCAATTCATCTAAGCTGAGCCGCTCTCCAGGCTTCAGTGTATCTATGATAATAGAATGGCGTATTTTTTTGTAGATTCTATCTTTGGAGGTGTCACTCGTTTTCGAAATGGTCAACTTGACTCCTGCTGGCGTTTCTGTTGCGAGGTTTATCTTGGGACCTATCGGAGGTGTGTATAGCTTACCTAATATTGTATTCTGTGTCAAGTAGAATATATTTTATACGACTTTAAATATATTTTGAATCGAAAAATACCCAATATGACTTTGCTTGTGGATCACAAAAAACGGATTTATGGATTATCCTTTGACCGCCCTATTGACTTGTGCGCATAGACATGTCATCGTCCTTAGCTTGACCCTCTCACTTGGCAGTGTTATTATGTCACCAACGAGGCAGCAATTCTCGCTTTGTAGCTAGAAGCAGACTTCGGAAGTCTTTGAAAACGCATTTATTGGCGAAATAGGTCACTGGAGACTTCCGAAGTCTTGACATTTCCTCGTACCGGGAATTACTGTCAACGAGGCGTACTTATGGAAGATGTGTCACCTTTAACAGCAAACCCATTACCATCTGATCTTAACGAGCGAGAACAGGAGCGCGAAGATCATCAGACTGACAATAAGCTCGAGCGTTTTTGGGCGCAGGTAAAGCAAGCCGATTTGGTTGATCCCTTTATGCGCGTGGGAACTCTCGTGTTGTCTCTGGCGCTGATTTTTGTGCTTGTTTGGGTGATGCGTTCATTTTATTCGCGCACCTCCTTGCAGGACAACGTTCAAGATGGGGGCGGGATTTTGGGTGCTCCTGAACTCACACCAACGCCCATCAGTGAGATTTCCGTCTTGCCTCTGCTGGTATTATCAGAGCAAACAGACACAGACGGCATTCGACGTAACTCTGGGATGCATACTACTATTCCGACGCGAGCTCGAATCAATGTGATCGAATATACTGTCGAGACGGGCGACTCAGTCTTTGGCATTGCCGATAAATTCAATCTCAGACCTGAAACTATTTTGTGGGCCAACACAGCCAGCTTGAACGATAATCCGCACAAGCTGCAAGTGGAGCAGGAATTGAATATCATGCCTGTTGACGGAACCTATCATAAATGGCGCCAGGGTGAAAATTTGCGCAAGGTGGCCGAATATTATGGGGTTGATGCTGTGGTCATTATCGAATGGCCGGGGAATCATTTTGATCTTTTCGAAAATGACATCGATACACTTTCCATCGAACCAGGGGCAATGCTGATTGTTCCCGGTGGTGAGCGTGATATGATAGATTATGGGCCTCCGCGCATTCCGCGCGATGACCCCGCTGTGGCCCGCACTTATGGCCCAGGGCATTGCGGCACACTATCGGATGGAATCGTTGGGGATGGGGTTTTCATCTGGCCGACAACAGAACATTGGCTTTCCGGCTTTGACTACAATCCCGCTGCCAATCACCCCGCCATTGACATTGCTGGCGATACCGGCAATCCCGTCTGGGCAGCGGACGACGGTGTCGTTGTCTACGCAGGCTGGAGCTATAGCGGTTATGGCAATCTAATCGTGCTCGATCATGGCAATGGCTGGCAGTCGTTATACGCTCACCTGAACGATATTTACGTCGGCTGCGGGGAGAGCGTTTATCAGGGTGCTGCGATAGGGACTTTGGGAAACACTGGGCAATCATCAGGCTCTCACCTGCACTTCGAGCTGATGTACGGCACCGCTAAGGTCAACCCCTGGAATTTCTTACCGTGATTGTGACAAGCGCAAAAACGCGCCTAACACTTGTCAACATAATTGGCAGTGGTATAATTTCCTTTGTCTTGGGCGGTTAGCTCAGCTGGTAAGAGCGCTGCGTTGACATCGCAGAGGTCGTTGGTTCGAGTCCAATACCGCCCACAAATAAAAAAACCACCCGTGATGGGTGGTTTTTTGTTTTTATTATCCGACTCTCAAAAATAGCTTAAACTAGATCCACCTGTTCCCAGAATTCCCGGAATCTTTTAACCCTTTTAACCTGCTCTTGATTGATCACGAAGGGCGCAACATCTTCAGCAAGTTTCTCGAAATCATAATCTTTGATCTTTTCCAGGACTTCCATTCTTAATTTATCAGGTGTATCTATACCCATCTTTTGATTCAAAAATCCAAAATCAGGCTTTGTTTTCGCGAACAAAAAAGTAATATCAAAAAAATCTCTACCTTTGACTCTTTTTCGGTTTATTGACGTATAGATTTTCTGTGAAAGCAACAAATTCAGCGGAGCAACTCTGATCTCAGTAAAGACATCAAATTTATTTAGAATCTTGATCTCAGGCTGGTATTCGAAACCCTGCGCCGCTGTATCTACCTGGATGAGTATCTTCTCTTGTTGATACGGTAATAGGCCTAGCTCGTACAGTAGCTCTGGAAACCTCAGATAACAGTGATAGGCACCTTTGGCTATATTTCTAAATTCTACCTCAAATCCTTCCAATATTAAAAACCGTTGGACTTTCTGAATCACTACTTCGAATTCTTTCCAACTTAATCCAAAATTATCCAGATCAATATCTTCCGAAAAACGGTTGTTGCTATAGACAAGCCGCAAGGCTGTTCCTCCCAGAAAAGCCAGCTTGCTGGCGTGATTGCTCTCAAAAATCGCCTGCAATATTTTGTACTGCAAATATTCGCGCAGCAAAGCCCGCTCGAATGTTCGCATATTTTCTGGGTACTGGTCTTTGATCTGCTCAAAATCAAGCATGGATATACTCCATTAATTGCATCACCCTGCTTTCAAGGGCCTGCGTGCCGAAAAATTTCAGATATTTGAAAAACAATGGATTGTCTTCCAATTGCCCCAATTGCTGCCTGTTCCAGCGCAAGCCTTCGAAATCCTCTTTGGAGTTGATGCCCACATTTAAATAAAGATAGTCCAGAATTGCCTTTTCCAACCTGGCGATTTTGTACTTTACATTTTCTTTCAGTTCAATGACTTGGTAGCCAAACATGTAGACAGGTTTTATACTTCGATAACTTAATCTCCCCCAGTCGCTTTCAAACTGCTTGGTTTTTCGTGAACTGACACTTGTCACTCCCAACACCGACTCGGGGATCACTTGATAATGCGCCAAAGCTGACTCCAGACTGATATAGGAAGGTTCATAGATTTTGTTAGCCAGCATGAACAAATACCCCTCGCTGACCTGCTGATCAGCCAGTGTATAATAGCCGCCCGCCAAAGTCTTGATGAAATTTTTGGCGAGCCAATAGCTCAACTGCTGCCGGTGAAATCCGGGGTCAAACTTACGGACGTCATTTAAGTTGAAGGCCGGTAAATCTTTCACGCGGGTTTCGAACTCTCGGTATCGCATATCTTATTTCTTTAAGTTAATAGAATTATTTACATTTGGAAATATTCTACTTTTGTGTGCAGCCCATGTCAAGCGGGTGTTTGGTTTTCGGGGGGGATATTCCTCCCCAAGACACTCTCAACCGGCAACCCCCACATCGACTCGTGGATGACACGTTCGATGGCGAATCCTGCCCTTTGCAGAGCGGCTTGGGCATTGATGGGGCGGCAATCCACGGCCACAGGCATGCGGGTATGGAACCATTCGTAAACGCGTTCGGCCATGCCGGGGTCTTTGGCTTTCACCAGGCTGACCACGACCAGTCGCCCTTGGGAGTGGAGCATTTGTCTGCATCGCTCCAGTACCCGCGGGATGTCGGGAGTGTCGAAGAGTTCTAGGGTGAAGCTCATGAAAATGGCGTCAAAGCAATCTGGGCCAAAAGGAGGTTGGGCACCAT
>JAYELX010000046.1:0-5609 GCA_034717875.1 Chloroflexota bacterium
AAAATGATGAATGCCGAATGATGAATCAAGAACACAAACAGCTTTACTGATATAATTTCATTCAACATTTTACAATCCGCGTTCTGCATTCTACATTCCGCATTCTATATTCTGCATTCTACATTCTACATTCTGCATTCACTCCCCATGCCCCCAACCGTCCACGCTCGCGAAATCGCATATATTGATCCCTTTTTGGCTTTCCAACCTTTTGCTGGCGATAGCGGCGCGGTTTTTCTCGACAGCGCACAAGTCACCGACAGATTGGGGCGCTATTCATTCATCACCTCGGATCCGTTTCTAACGCTGAGGAGCAAAAACGGAGCCATTCAAGTAGGCAATCGGCACATCAACGGCGACCCATTCGAGGTGCTGCGCTCCCAATTAGCCCGCTATCCACTGGCACATCGC
Organism: Chloroflexota bacterium; assembly: GCA_034717875.1. Taxonomy (GTDB): domain Bacteria; phylum Chloroflexota; class Anaerolineae; order Anaerolineales; family UBA11858; genus JAYELX01. The sequence goes on from JAYELX010000046.1 coordinate 412, forward strand.
GCCGGGCTGCCTCCCTTTCAAACCGGGGTGGCCGGGTACTTCGCTTATGATTTAGCCCATCACCTGGAAACACTGCCCACCCCCGACGACGACGATATGAAATTCCCCGACCTGATTTTGGGGTTCTACGATGTGGTTATCGCTTTCGATCAGATGCAGCAGCGCGCCTGGATTCTGGCCAGCGGCTATCCCGAGCAAAAGCCCATCAATCAAGCCAGCCGGGCCCAATCTCGTATCCAGGAATTTCGGGGCAGGTTGGATTCCGTATCAGGCCCCACCCCTGCGGCCAACCCCACCCCTGTGGTCCCCTCCCCGACTTCGGGGAGGGGACGCGAGCATCGCGAGCAGGAGAGAGGACATTCTCCGCCCCTAAATATTGAAACCTTGCCCTATATCAAATCCAACTTCTCTCGCCCAGCCTACGAAGCTGCCGTACAGCGGGTGATCGATTATATCTACGCCGGAGACATCTTTCAGGCCAATGTTTCCCAACGTTTTCGCGCCCAACTCCCTCCCGACGATTCTCCTTTAGCACTCTATCAACGCCTGCGCGCCATCAACCCGGCTCCATTTGCGGCTTATCTCAATTTCGATGATACCGTCATCGCCTCAGCTTCACCCGAACGTTTCCTGCTGTTGCGGGATGGCTGGGTGGAAACACGACCAATCAAAGGAACCCGTCCGCGCGGCGATACACCCGAAAAAGACCACCACCTGGCCGACGAGTTGCTCGACAGCGAAAAGGACCGCGCTGAAAACATCATGATCGTCGATTTGCTGCGCAACGATCTCTCGCGGATATGTCAGGATCACAGCGTGAAAACGCCCGAACTCTGCATTCTGGAGAGTTTCGCCACCGTGCATCACCTGGTCTCCACCGTGGAGGGACGCCTAAACCCCGGCGCCGACGCCATCGATCTGCTGCGGGTGACCGTCCCCGGCGGCTCGATCACCGGCGCGCCCAAAATCCGGGCCATGGAAATCATCGCCGAGCTGGAACCAACCTGGCGGGGACCTTATTGCGGCAACGTTGGCTATATTAGCTTCAGCGGCGACATGGACACCAGCATCATCATCCGCACCTACGCTATACGCGGCAACACTGTCACCTTCCAGGCTGGCGGCGGCATTGTGGCCGATTCCGACCCCGCCGCCGAATACGACGAGACGCTGGACAAAGCACGCGCGCTGATCGACGCACTGAAGGCCTGATAGAGCCACCGAATGAATTCGGCGTCTGCCACGGGAAACACGTTTGCCAAAGGCACGCAAAGCGCAAACGTGTTTTGCTCTGCGCTCCACCGGGAAACATGTTTTTCATACCAGCCTCGCAGCCTCACAGTTATTCATAAAAGTTTCGCACAAATCACCTGCCCCCTGATGCACTGATCCACTGATTCCCGATCCACTGATTCCCGACCCACTGATTCCTGATCCCTGATCCACTGATTCCTAACATCATGATCCTACTAATCGACAACTACGACTCCTTCGTCTACAACCTGGCCCGCTACGTCAGCGAGCTGGGCTGGCCGCGCCAGGTTGTGCGCAACGACGCCCTCACGCTGGACGAAATCGAAACCCTTGCGCCAACTCATATCATCATCTCACCGGGGCCCTGCACCCCAAACGAAGCAGGAATCTCCAACGCCGTGATCCAACACTTCGGAGCGATAATTCCCACCCTGGGCGTGTGTCTGGGGCATCAGTGCATCGGCCAGGTCTACGGCGGCCAAGTCGTGCCGGCTGGCCAACCCATGCACGGCAAAACATCCCCCATCGAGCACGACGGTCAAGGCATCTTCAACGGCATCCCCTCGCCCCTAACCGTGACCCGCTACCACTCACTCGTAGTCAGCCCCAAAAACCTGCCCTCCCCACTCGCCATCACCGCCCGCTCCCCCGACGGCGAAATCATGGCCCTGCGCCACCGCCAGCACCCGGTCGTGGGCGTGCAATTCCACCCCGAAGCTGTACTCACCGAAAGCGGCTACCAACTGCTGCAAAATTTCCTCGAGCAAAATGATCTATCTTAACGGCCAACTTCTCCCCGACGATCAAGCCCGCATCAACCCCGCCGATCGCGGCTTCCTGCTCGGCGACGGCGTCTTCGAAACCATGCGCGCCTACCGTGGGCACATCTTCCAATTGGACGCCCATTTGGATCGATTAGTTGCTGGAGCTAATTTTTTGGGAATCCCATTACCGCTATCAAGAGATGCGCTGACCCGAGGCTTATACGCCACCCTGAGGGCAAATCAACTCTCCCAACAGGGAGCATCGCTGCGCTTAACCTTGACACAGGGTCCCGGGCCCCGTGGCCTGATACCACCTCCCCACCCCCAGCCGACTCTGCTGATCACCGCCGCGCCCCTGAGCCGAACCAGCTTCCCCCCTGCCAAAGCCATCATCGCCAGCACCCGCCGAAACGAGCATTCCCCACTGGCAAAAATCAAATCGCTCAACTTCCTCGACAACGTACTGGCCCGCCGGGAAGCCGCGGCCCAAAACGTCGACGAAGCCCTGTTGCTCAACACCGCCGGCAACCTGGCCGAAGCCAGCGCGTCCAACCTTTTCATCGTCCGTGACGGAATCCTGCAAACCCCGCCCATCAGCGACGGCGCGCTGCCGGGCATCACCCGCACCGTGGTACTGAAGCTGGCCGCAAAGCTGGGCATCCCCGCCGTCGAAACATCCCTCGCCCCCGAAACATTATTGCGCGCCGAAGAAGCCTTTCTGACCAACAGCATCATCGAGATTCGGGCGTTGGTGCGGGTTGAAGGTCAATTGTTGGGGAATGGGGATGTGGGGGAAATCACGCGGGGGTTGCAGCGAGCGTATCGAGAAGCAGTGGGGAGTGGAGAGCTTTAGGGTGGAGATTTGGGTGAGTTTCGATCACAATTTTTACCCCCACGGGTTAATCATTTCCACCCCTGATGACTCGAAATCTGACACATTGCGGGTGACAAGCGTCATTGCATGGGTCAAAACGGTGGCTGCGATCAAGGAATCAATCGCGGGCATAGGGGTTCCACCGGCTTCCAATCGAGCAAGCAGACTCCCCCATTGAATCAGCACATCCGTATCCAGCGGAAGGATTCTGTCGTGAAAGCGGGGCAATAAATCATGATCAAGCCAATTTTGCAAATCTCGTTTGCATTCTGATTCGGGCAGCTTTTCTATCCCTTTGGTAATTTCGCCAATCGTGATCACGCTGAGATAAACTTGCTCGCTCTCCAATGAGTCCACCCAATCGACAACGTTTGGGTTGGGTTGTTTCGAGACTAGTTCTGAGATGACGCAAGTGTCGATTAAATAATTCACAACGTCCCCGCTGAACGGGGCATACTTTTATCGCGCTCCAGATCGACACCCGCTAAAGGCGAGTTGCGAAAGAATTCCGACAGCTTCCCCTGGGATGCGCGCATTTCTTCATATTCATGATAAGAAAGCACCACCGCCGTGTTCTTCCCCCAGCGGGTGATCAACTGCGGCCCCTGCTCACGAGCGCGGTCGACCACTTCGCTAAGTTTATTTTTGGCTTCTTGCATCTGCCAACTCGTGTTCACGAAGCACCTCCTATTCTGTCTAGCCTGTCCAGATTTTAATTGTATTTACAACCTACGTCAACCATGACTCGCTTAGATACACGAAACCAATCCCATAAGACATGATCAGGGATCGCTTTGCTCTTAGAAAAAAGTTTCCAAGAAGACAGACAACTAAAAAAATAGAAAAACTCTCCCAACTGTAATTAGCGATTAACGATCACACAATCTGTGTGGCTCCAAACCAACCACTTGGTCAGACTCATCAACCACAAAATCATAGTGCTCTCCAACCATTGGTCCATCACGAAACATTAGCCAATATAAGGCCGCACCTGAAGCTAACAATAAAAAAACAAGGCTTGCGAGAATAACTACTCTTTTAGGAAGAGTCATACAATTATCTTAGCAGAAAAAATATGAAGAGTTCAATCAACAACCGACCGCTTTATCGGGATCGGTTTACCACCAATGCATCTGTGTGTGACCACACTATCCGTGGTTGCTCTGACTCTAGAAGAGCTAAAATCTCCCCAGGGCTTAAATCACCCTCCGCAAGAGCTCTGAAAGTCGCATATTCTGCGAAGCCAGGACCAAGTATGGGCTTGTTTTTCGTAAACCTCATCTGCTCTTCGGCAGTAGGCAAATTCAGCTTCAGAAAGCAACGAGATCAATCCTGCTGACCATTCAATCGAGGGAGGCAATGTCGCCGGGATGAAAGCCCAGTAGCCAGTTTGAGTCCGAATTGTACGACCTGCGTTGGGGCTGGTGAAATCTTTGGGATTCATAACAAGTTGGGAAAAGTGTCAATATAGTAAAGTCTTATTGACACTTATAAGTCTGGGGCAGACAGCCCCCTTGGCCGAACAAGGTCTCACATATCATGATACAATGGCCCAAACAAGTTCCATGAAAGGAGAACGCATAAACATGTTGATAAGACGAATCATTATTCTAATAACCAGCATTTTAGCGTTAGCCGCATGCACCCCCGCGGCCACGCCGCAAGTGGATACTGTCCAGGATGAAGAAGCTGCCACCCTTACCATAACCCCTACCGAGACAACTCTGCCCACCGAGACGTTGACGCCAACCGCCACACCCATCCCGCCGACGCCGGAGCATGAGAGCGTGGTGCGCTACGACCCCGAGGCGCGGACACTGAACAACCTCCAGGGCACGCCAGTATTTCAATTGGAGGCAGGTGATAAGTGGAAACAGATATTACCTGCTGCAGTTGAACCCATGGTGGAGCAGATGGTGGGAGTTTTTGAGGGTGGGGTGGAGATAGAGCAAATGAGTGGAGGGTATGAAGGAGAGGAGGCTTGGAGAGTAACTAGTGAGTTGGGGGCAGAAGTAATTGTAACGGAGAGTGGAAGGAAATTGGTGGAGAGTGTGGGTGGGGATGTGTTTGAAATAAATAGTGTGGGGGAGTTTGAAGGAGAGGTAAGAGCGTATTACCCAGGACAGCAGGAGGGAGGGGAGAGGTGGTGGGTGTTTAATAAAGAGACTGGTGGTTTGGAAGAGGTGGCGTTTAGTGGGTTTAATGAAAAGTTGCAGGCGAGGATGATGGGGGAGTATTTGGTTGGGCAAGGGGTGCTGGATGTAGTGGATGAGAGTAGGCTGGGGGAGGAGGGTTATAGGGAGATG
>JAYELX010000047.1:0-5584 GCA_034717875.1 Chloroflexota bacterium
GCTTTGCCGGAACACGCCTTTGCGACGCGAAATTTCCACTCCGGCGATTATGCCGATGGTGATGAATTGAACGCGATACTTCATTTCCGTCGAAAATCCCTGAAAGATTATTACGACGCGGCCCGCGACCGCATTTCACCGTTGAGCCGTTTCTTGGTTGGACTGGTGCCCAAATTCATGATTCGGCGTTACTTGATACGGATGTCCGCTCCGTTGAAAGCTATCAAAGAAAATGATACCAAACTCATCGAGCGATTCTATGGTTCTCGGAGAGCGTTCGAGAACATGTCGAAATGCTGTGATCGAACAGCTTATGCAGTATAAAACAACCCGTTGGCATCTTCTAATCCACGCAGGTGGATTTCGCATCCCAGCCTCGAATTTATTCGATGGTTCCGATTTTTGGTCGGACTGGTGCCCAAATTCATGATTCGGCGATATTTGATGAGGATGTCCGCTCCGTTGAAGGCTATCAAAGAAAATAATACCGAACTTATCGAGCGTTTCTATGGTTCTCGGAGAGCGTTCGAGAGTACTTGCTTGAATTAATGTGACCATTCTATCCTTTATCGGTTAGCCATCTAATCCACGCAGGTGGATTTTGCATGCCAGCCTCGAATTTATTCGATGGCCCCCGAAACATAGAGATGATAACCCACCCCACCCCGAAACCCCGAAATATTGAGATAATACTTGTTGGAGGTAAATTGAAATGAAAAAAAAGATACTTGTTCTAACACTATCGGTGCTGGTATTACTTTCGCTTTCTTCGTGCGATATCTTGGCATCGAACGATGATGAAAATGGAGCTATCACAGGCTCTGGACATATCTCGGCCCGACAGATTGGGGTTGCCTCGGAGCTTGGCGGCAAAGTGATCGAAGTGCTGGTCGAAGAAGGTGATGCTGTCCAGACTGGTGATGTATTGTTCCGATTGGATGATGAAATCTATCAGGCCCAATCCGACCAGGCTGCTGCCGCTGTTGGTGTGGCCGAAGCGGCTGTTGCCGGTGCAAATGCCCAACTTGATGCCGCCAAAATCCAATCTGATCTGGCCGTGCAGGGGGCGCGATTTCAGGATCAGGCCGGGCGTAATGCTGCCTGGTTGGTTCCCCTTCCTGACGAGTTTGATTTGCCGGTTTGGTATTTCGAGAAAGGTGAAGAGATCAAAGCCGCGCAGGCAGAAGTCGATGCTGCTAAAACCGAGTTGGAGCAAAAGTTAGCTGATTTGGAAGCAGAAATTCAGGATGCCAGCAACTCAGATTTGGTTGCCGCCGAAGAAAGCCTCGCTGAGGTGCGTACGACCTACTTGATCGCCAAGCAGACTTATGATCAAGCCGTGGAAGCTAACAGCAGCGAAACTTTAGAATCGATTGCTCGAGAGCAGTTCGATACGGCCGTGGCAGACCTGGAGCGGGCACAGCTTGAATATGATCGGATTTTATCAACCACAGCTTCGGATGATGTCCTCGATGCCCGCGGCCAGGTGGCGATTGCCCGTGCCAGATACGAAAATGCTTCCGACCGCCTTGACCAGATGATGACCGGGGATGAGTCGCTACAAGTAGAAGCGGCTGCCGCAGCAGTGAAACAGGCGGAAACGGGTGTCGCTCAGGCGCAGGCAAATCTTGCCCAGGCAAAAGCCGCGCTTAAACTGCTCGAAGTGCAAATCGAAAAAACCAACGTTTACGCGCCTTCTTCTGGCGTGGTGCTGGAGCGCAATCTCGAGCCAGGGGAGACAATGGCTGCCGGAAGCCCCGTAATTGTGATTGGTCAATTGGAAGCGGTCGAAGTGACTGTTTATATCGCCGAAGACCGTTACGGCCAAGTCAAACTGGGGCAGGAAGTCGAAATTACAGTTGATTCCTACCCAGGTGAGACCTTTGCTGGTTCTGTGGTGCATATCTCCGATGATGCCGAATTCACCCCCCGCAACGTGCAAACCGTAGATGGCCGTAAAAGCACCGTCTACGCCATAGATATTCAGGTGCCCAATCCCGATGCAAAACTCAAACCGGGCATGCCCGCTGATGTGGTTGTGGATGTGGAATCCTGATTGTATTCCAGGGCAGGGTTTCGAATGCACAAACCGGTCAGCCGATTGGTAGCGGATTAGCGGATACTAGCGTATAAACGTGTTTTGCTCTGCATGCCTACGGCAAACACGTTTCCCGTACCAGCCGCCGAATTCATTCGGTGGCTTGCTACGTGCCGATTTTTCAGCTCCTCTTTGATCCATCCCTATCAACGAGGGTTTGCAGATGGGCAAGAAAGGCCTGACTATGCTTCGGAGAACAAAAGCGCAAAAAATCGATGTTGGGATAATTTGCGTTTTTCATCAGGGCTGTATAGTTTTTCCGCCTTCTTCGGTATGTGATCAACGTCCATAGAATAATAGAGTCACGGCTAAATAAACATTTCCGAAACGACTCGCGGTTTCCTGTGTGCGGCCAAAGTTCGCTCTGAGTCCAAGAGCGTTCGAAAGCACGCGTCACGACTTGATAAATTGCACGCAAGAATGAATAATCCAGCCAAATGATAGTTTGCACGCGGCCCCATTTGATTGCTGTTGTGCGAGAATAATTCCCGTCAAGTACCCACGCATCACGCTTAAGTTGCTCATCCAGTATAGTGAAAAAATCATTATCAGAAGGTTCCTCCCAATTTGGCAGCCAGTAAAGGGCATCCATTTCAATATAAGGGATAGCAAGAACCTCAGCAAGTTGATTGGCAAAAGTGGATTTCCCGACACCGCTGGTGCCGATCACATTGACGCGAAGCAGCGATTGTAAATCGACTGAAGAAAAGGGTTTTGTGTTTTCCAAAATACGTATCATCTCTAAAAAGCAGGGGAGAAAGTGTAGCGCTCAAAAAGAGGACGGGAGCGTTTCAAGTTTGGTCGCTTCGCTGTGCGCACATCCGTGTTGCGTACCTTCGGTACACCAAGTGGGTGTGCTCTGCATGCCGCTGGCAACACGAATTTTCGCCAATTTTTTCTTACCCTACGGTAATTCGTGCTGATTCGCGAAATTCGATGCCAATATTCTTTCTATCCCGTAAAATCCTAACCCGGACAAGCCGGAACCAAAAAGGCAAGAACTTTTACCACGAAGTACACGAAGGAACACGAAGGAAAAACTTAAAAACGTCTTTGTGTCACTTTGTATCCTTTGTGGTAAAGATTTTCTTGCTCATTGTACAAAGAATCAACTGCTAATGTGCTAATAAGAGAAAACTATTCAAACGCTCGCTTATAGATGCGGTGACGTTTATGCCACTTTACACCGAGATGATCCATCTCGGTGTAGCTTTTTAAATTGGTCTCGTTGATTTGTACGATATTAGCATAATTGAAATCGAATTCGCGCACGGTTTTATCCAACTCGGCATAAAGCACCGCTGTGGCCCCAACGCCTTGATGTCCGGGCATCAGGCCAATGCCGTTGATATCGAGAATTCTCGTTCGTTTGAATTCACGCATGATGTGGAACCAGCCAAATGGCAGCATCCGCCCTCTGGCTTTTTGCAAGCCGCGTGAAATGTTGGGGTACGCAAACAAGAAACCGATTAATTCTTCTCCTTTGAAGATTAACTTGATTAAGCGGGGATCAGCGATCGAAAGAATCCTATCGGCGATGATCCAGATCTCGTCTTCGCTAATAGGAACAAATTCGGGCACTTCTCCAAAGGCGCGGTTGTAGACCTCACGGACATTGGGAATCCACTCACGCAGTTCTTGCTTGGTAGCGAATTTCTTGACATGCAGCCCACGGCGATTTTTAACACGCTCGGCCAACTTGTGAACGCGCTCCGGCATTTTAAACTCGCGTTCATCGGCGGAAGCATAGCCGGAGAGTAAATCGGTATCTTTTTCGAAGCCAAGCTCATCCATGAAGCCGGGATAATAATCATGATTATAGGGGATGCCCATGGCCGGGAGATGGTCGAAGCCCTCAACCAACATGCCAAGCCCATCTCCCTGAGCCAGCCCCTTTGGGCCTACAAGAGTATTAATGCCGCGCTTGCTGACCCAGTTGAATCCGGTTTCGAATAACGCTCGGGCTACTTCGAGATCATCAATTACTTCGAAGAAATAAAACAATCCTGTTGGACTTTGGGTTTGTTCCCGGTAGCGTCGATTGTTAAGCATAGCAATACGACCGACTGTTTCGTCCCCACGTTCTGCCAGAAAAAAAGCCGCTTCAGAATGCTGATAGAAAGGATGTTTATTTTGATTGAGAGCAGCTTTCATTTCGCTCCTCATCGTCGGCACCCAGTAAGGGTTATTAGCATACAATTCAAAGGGGAAGCGAATGAACTGACGAACGTCGCTATGGTTGTTGGTGTTGATAATTCTGGTTTTCATTTCTTGTCTCCGCACTTTTTTGAGAAAGTTTCCAGAGTACCCATGCTTGTATATCTCGTTCCATCCGCTCTGCGGTGGAACACTTCATCACTTACAACGCGACCACTACCATTTTCCAGAGTAACCACGCTTGTTGAGCTGCCATACTATCTCCCGATAGCCCCCGAACCAGCACCTTTGGGATTGGGGATGGGGCAGTGCTAGTCCCGCCTCCATAACTTGGCCCACTTTTATCTACCATCACGCGCTACATTATCTGGCAATATTCCAAGTATTAACACCGGTATATCAATATCCGCAACGCCGCGCCTTTCTAAATCCCATACGAATTGTTCAAAATAGGATACGCCAGATGACATTCTATCAGCCATGTCTTTAACCGGTACAATCTCTACCCCCACATCAATAATGTCTTCATTACTAAAGATGGTCATTTTGGCAGCAACGTTATAAACCATGAAAGAGTACTTGCCGAACTGTACTTCAATGCCCACTCGGTTTTTAATATAGTCCATCTCCCGAAATGGTGTTCCCTTAATTTCCTTTTCTGGCTGATAACCATCAACATAGTATTTTGTTGGGTAGTCGCATTTCAATCGGGGAGATTCCCAGTTTCGTTGGTAAAATAACTTTTTAATGGCCTTGTTTAACGGCCTTGGTGAATAGAAAATCTCTCCCTTTGTTGTTTTCTCTTTGCTTACTTTATTTTTGTGTATTTCGGCATCAACACTTTCCAGAACTTCATATATTTCATCCAGCTCATTTGGATAATCACTTTTTAAAATCTCTGCACCTTGGTTGAACGAATATACACCAACAATACGCATTTTCAATAAACTCCTTCTTCATCTTTCCACTGTTCAGGAATCCGAGATATTTTTGTTTTACCAGATGGTCTATAAATTGGTTTACCTAAAGGGCGGTAAGGCAAATGACCAGAATAAAAACTTTGTATTCTTTCTTTAGCTATGTTCACATAGCAATCTTCTTTCTCTGCTCCCACCGCCTTGCGGCCTTGCTTAATTGCCGCTACTAAAGATGTACCTACGCCCGCGTATGGATCAAATACCCAGTCATTTTCATTTGAACATGCTAGTACGCAACGTTCAGCTAGAGCAATTGGAAACTGAGCAGGGTGTTCCGTTCTTTCCTTGTGATTCGACTTAGTGTTTGGGATTTCCCAAAAAGCATTTTCCCAATCTTTGGCTATTATCTTCC
>JAYELX010000048.1:0-5557 GCA_034717875.1 Chloroflexota bacterium
GTGTGCTACGCGAAGCGATGTCACCAGGCAAGCATGAGGTGACAGTCACCTGTTAGATCAAAGGGGGAGATTCAACAACACTACTCGTCGTAAATGTTGTACATGTCGTTTTCTTGACGATAGGCCTCTCTAAAGTAATCGAGCTTGACCATCTCGCCATCTTTTTGCAGATACCAGTGTTCCCATCCGTTACATGGTTTTCCATTTGAAAAATGTTTCCCAGCCTGGTGAATGGAGCCTTCGAAACCATCCATTGTGCGCAGTTTTGCGTTTGGCTTGATAGTCGCGGTTCGTTCCGCGTCTTTCCTGAAGAACAACTTTTGCCCGGGGGATAGATAGCCATTTTCTAACAGCGTTGAAAAAGGCACGCGCGGCACGCGTTTCTTTCTACTTCTGGTATCGAATACGGCTTGATCGAACGGCTTCACTTGAACGGCGTCGATGCGTTGTTGAGCTAATTCAATATACTTTGCTTCCCTTTCGATCCCGATCCATTTGCGATGCAATTTTTTTGCCACCGCTCCCGTGGTTCCGCTGCCAAAAAATGGATCGAGTACAACATCACCCGGATTGGATGATGATAAGATCACCCGGTAGAGCAGGGCTTCGGGTTTTTGGGTGCTGTGGGCTTTGTCTCCGTTTTCGTCCTTGAGACGTTCAGGCCCAGTCGCCAGGGGCAGCAGCCACCAATCGGAACGCATTTGTTTGTCATCGTTCAAGCCCTTCATGGCATGATGGTTGAAGGTGTATTTGGCTCCTTCTCCCGTGCTGGCCCAAATCAGGGTTTCGTGGGCGTTGGTGAAGCGCACGCCGCGGAAATTGGGCATGGGATTGGTCTTAATCCAGAGCACGTCGTTCAGTATCCAGTAGTCTAAATCTTGGATGATCCTGCCAATGCGGAAAATGTTGTGATAGGAGCCAATTACCCAAATCGTGCCGCTTGGTTTCAGCACGCGCTTGCAGGCGATAAGCCAGGCTTCACTGAAACGATCGTATGCTGCAAACGAATCGAATTGATCCCAGTCGTCGTCCACTCCATCGACTTTGGTCATGTTGGGGCGATATAAGTCGTTTTTGAGCTGCAGGTTATAGGGCGGGTCGGCGAAAATGAGATCGACAGTATTTTCAGGCAGGTTGTTTAATGTCTCGACGCAATCGCCTTGAATAATTTGATTTAATGGTATCTGCTGCTTTCTTTTTGTGTTTGTCATCTTGGGGAATCTTCTCAAAAAAAGAAGGGTAGTATTTAAAGTTGTAAGCGCGTTCAGCCTCATCACAAATCGAACGCGGATTTACGCGGATTCAAAAAACCAACTGCACCACCGCCCCAGCCAAGATAGGGATTCCCAACCCTAACCCCCAACGGATGGCGGTGAAACGCCAGCCCATGAAGGGCAATTCAAAGGTGATGGTCAACAGCGATTGTGTCGCCCAACTGGTGATCAACGCGACCACGGCACTAAGACCAGCCCCGGCTTTGTGCAGCACAGCGATCAGCGGAAAGACCACGTAAGGCCCACCGGGCAGCAGCATGCCGATCCCTTCGGCCAAAAACAGGCCTTTCCAGCCTGCCTTGGGGCCGATCAATTCTTGGACTAGATTTGTAGGCGAGAGTATATTGACATAACCAACAATGATGAAGGCGATCACAAGCAGGGCCGCGTTGCGGCGGGTTGTTTTCCAGGCCAGGTTGACCCCGCGACTAAGGCTGCCATCTTGACGGGTCCAAGCGTAGACTAGCAGCATCACAGCTATAATCCAGAGAATAATCGTGGCAATCTTCATGGATTTCTCCGCTCTGTTTTGGTTGTGGCTTCTCGAATACGTTGAATATGATTTCCAAACAAGGCTTCAGCGATGATGCCGAGTATTGGTGGAACCAGCATTGTGGCCAAGAAGCGCACCAGGGTTATACGCGGCCCCAGCAGGGCGAATTCAACCGGCAGGCGGGAAATAGCCCATAGATTTTTGGCAGTTACAAAGGCTACCAATACACCCAGCCCCGCACCGGTTTGGAGTAGTGCACCTGCGATGGGGTAATAGACATAGGGTCCACCGGGTATCAGCGCGCCGCCGATGCAGGCCAACGCCAGCCCGCGCCACCCAGATTTGGCGCCCAGCCAGCGTTCAACTGTCTCTTTTTTGACCAACGCCTGAATCAACCCGGCGGTCAGGAATGCGGCAATCAACAGTGGGATGGTACGGAGTAAGAGAATGCCGCCGCTGCGCAATCCACTCGTCGCCATTTCGAATCCGCCGCGTTTCCAGGATATCCCGATCAACGTCAGGGCTACAATGGCAAGAAAGATAGATATGTAGTCAAATCTTAAGGATTTTTTTGTCACTGCTCTCCGTTTTGCTCATCTTCTTCGGGTGGTTCGAACTCGAATATCCAGGCTTGACCTTTTTGTGTGGGTTGGGGATTTGTACTCATGATTTGGAAGAAAGTGGTGCCGGGTTTAAGATCTAGGGGGCTTCCGTTGGGTGTGCGGATTGCCAGGGGTTTGTTTTCGTCGGTTCGTTCCCAACTAGCTTGAAATACCTGGCCATCGCGAAAGACGTAGGCCTTGCCGCTGCCGGTGAGTTGGATATCGATGATTTCTGTACTCGATGAGTGGTAGTAGAATTCGTGGTCAACTAATAGAACGACGATGTTTTCGGCCGTGATAGGCGTGCCCGTGTAGCGGTCGATTAACTTTATATAATCTTCAGTTTCGTAAGAAATTCCCTGGTAGCGGAAGTATTGATGCGGGCCGGGCTGGTAGTACCAATAGGAATAGCTTTGGGATGAGTAGAACAGGAAGATTTGATTGGCTTGTTCTTGATTGCGTTTTTCTGGCGCGTAGAAATAATTGTTCGCCAGATTGGGGCGGATGTTGTCAATGCCGCGTTGGGTGATAAGTTGCGAGATGATGTGTGTGTTCCCAAAAATGTTGTTGTAGCTGGATATGCTTTCGTCGCGGCATAGGTAGGGGGTACATTCGAAGATGAGACCGTTGACGAAAAGGTTGGGGTCTAGTGCTTCTTCCAGGTAACCATAAACGTCCCGAGGGGTGCCCTCATCTTTATGTGCTCCGCCAAATACGAAGGCTGCATTGTACATTTGCACAAGATGAGCGTCGAATATGCGCGCGGATCGAACCGGGCCTACGCGGGCGACATCGTTCCCGTAGAAAATTGCCATCAGACGGGTGAGGCCATATTCTAAATAATATTCATAGACGTGATCCGCGCGTGATATGCCCGCGGGGGGCAACGTGTGCAGCGGAAATAGAGCAACTTTGACCGCTATTGGCAGCCGATCTAATAAATTGGGATTGGGAACGACTAACCCGGTCAGGGGATTGATGGAATCCGGAATATTATCGGGCTTTATGCGTACATACGGTGGGACCGTGGGGACTGTGGGGGCAGCGACGGCTGGCGTAATGGAAGGCCACGGGGTGTAGGTGGGTTTTCGCGTCGGCGAGAGAGTGGGAGATGGAGTAATTGATGGTGTGGTGGTGGGCGCGTTTGTGGGGCTGGGGGTTATGGGTGCTGGTGTCGCACTGGGCGGTTTTGTTGCCGATGGGGTGTGCGTAGGCCATAAGTTGTTGTATAGCAGCTCTTCGATTGGCGCGCAAGCTGTCAGCAATCCGATTGTGAAAATGATGATGAGTAGTCGTTGGGTGCGCATAGTCAGCGTAGTTGTGTTAAGATTGTTGGTCAGTATTACCACCGGGCGTGATGTTCCTCGGCAAAACCAATCAATCCTTCCAACTGTATCTCTTCCCCATCATCGCTCACAACCTGTCCAGAGTAATGCCCGAACAACTGATGCACTTCGCTATCGATGATCAGCAAATTGGTGCGTGCGGTTCGATCTTCGAAGGGGGTGAAAATTAAGTTCAAGCGATCTTGATTGTCGCTGAAATTCCAGGGCTTGATGAAATCTTTGGGGTCGTAATCGAAGGTTATCTGATCGAGTTTGTGTATGCGCCCATCCAGAATCAGGGCGTTCTCTGTTGCTGCGGAGAGATCACCAAAGCCGCAGCCCATGTTGAGTCCCACAGTGCGCCCGTCGGGCAGGAAACCTGAAGCGCTGGCCCAATTCCAAAAACTGCTGTATTCCCACACCCCCCGGCCCCAATCTAATTGACCAATGGATGATTCGGGGTCTAGCTCCTCACGTAAATCACCGTATTGAATCCATCCCTGGGCGGGCATGCAATTGATCTTGCGATTATAATAGAATCGTTTCTTTGGGATGGGGATCACGATTGTCATCGACTCGTGCTCTGGCGGGCAGCGCAGATCAATCTGAGCGGAAATGCCGCGCCCATTGTAGAATCCGGGCCAATCGATAGAGATCGAACGGGATTCGAATGTAGTGTTGAAGTGTAATTTAACCCCTTGTCCCTCGAAATGGCTTTCTCCCTCAGTGGAGTTGCGCGGCAGAGTTATGCCGCGTCCCAAGGGAATCACCAAACCCTCCTCGTGTAAGGCCTTGTTTTCGAAATCTAATGTGTACACGAAGATATTGCCTGCATATCCCAGGTCTGCGATAGTTGCCGAGAAAAAACGCCCCGGTGTGAAGATGGCGTAATAATCCCAACGTTTGACGCGCGTGAATTGTAACGGCCGCAGCAAGCGCGGGTAAAAAGCAACGTCCTCCAGATTACAATCCAGTGTTTGATGGCGCGCCCAGCCAACCTGCGCTAGCTCTCCAGTGCGGGTTAGCAATGTTCCTGTTTGTGTTAGCTCGTTTTGCATGGCATCCTCATAATTGCTCAAAATGGAATTTAGATGAATCGGGTTTGTAGGCTGCTGTGTCCGGTCTATTGGTCATTGACTGCTGCGACGGGTCCCTTGGCCGAGTTACCTACGTATGGTCAGGCATTCCTGCCAACGACCTATCGGGCGAATAAATTCGCCGCTGGTGTGCAAAACCGACCTGCGTCGGTTTCGCGAGGCAGAGTAGATTTCAATCGGCCTAAAGGGTTTCCACCGAGTTGTATGTAAGTATAGCACGGTGGTGCTTTTGTGAGTACAGCCGGGCTGAATACTTTCAATTATTGGTGTAAAATATGGTATATGTCCAAATGTACTCAACTCGGTGCTTTTATGGCTCGGATTGGTAATTTGGTTATTAATCCCCTCTTCAACTTTCCTTGTAGCGGGGGGAGAGTTTTCCAGCTTCCCCCCGTGGTGGGGGGAGATCCTTCCAGCTTCCCCCCGTGGCGGGGGGATTGAGGGGGGTAGGGGTGGCTTCAAACCCAATCCGAGTTACGTTGACAACCCAAAAGGAGAACGATTATGAAGCTCAAACCAAACACGAATCATAGTATTTCATTCGGACGTGGAGTTGTCTTTTTGATCGTTATTTTAATCCTGACCGCAGGCATTCGAATAATACCCGCCAACGCCCAGGGTGAAGACACTACCCCCCCGGCCAACCCCGTCAAGCTGATTTTCATCCATCACTCCTGCGGCGAAAATTGGCTCACTGACGGTCATGGAAACCTCGGACGAACGTTGGCAGAGAACAACTACTTTACCAGCGACACCAACTACGGCT
>JAYELX010000049.1:0-2720 GCA_034717875.1 Chloroflexota bacterium
CAAGAAAATCTTTACCACAAAGGACACAAAGTGACACAAAGACGTTTTTAAGTTTTTCCTTCGTGTTCCTTCGTGTACTTCGTGGTAAAAGTTCTTGCCTTTTTGGTTCCGGCTTGTCCGGGTTAGGAGATGATATGTCACTTCAACGTATTTTACTAATTACGCTAGGAATATTGATCGTCGCCCTGGGGGGGGCTTGCTCTGAAGTGTCTGCACCCTCCACCCCAACCGAAGCTGCGCCAACAGCTGATCCTAGTGAGTTTCTACGTATTTCTGGGCAAGGTTCCTTTGTGTCGGAACCTTTTCAGCTCGAAGGCTCCGGTGGGTTGAGGGTTTATTGGCGTCAAGATTGCAATGATTTTCTCCTTTTGATGGAGAATACTAATGAGGCTCTTGCTGAAGCGCCGATGGGACGCGTTACTTTTGAGTCTGCTTCGGAGCCTTCTGAATATGTGCAGGATTCACCTTACGTGGCTCCTTTCAAATATGTGGTCGGCGAATATGTCTTCAAGATTGAGGCTGAGGAAGGATGTTCGTGGGAAATCTGGGCAAAGATAGAATATCCTGAGGGGGAGTAAATCTTGACCCAAAATAAAAGTAGTGGCGAGAAAATTCTACTCACCGGTGGGGCTGGATTCATCGGTTCACAGGTGGCGCGCGCCTACCTCAAGGCGGGCTACCGCGTTGTCGTGGTCGATGATTTCTCCCATGGCGCCCGAGAACGACTGCCTGACCATGTCAGCGTTTATGAAGTAGACATTTGTGATCTCGATGCCCTCCGCGATCTGATCGCGGCTGAAAAACCCACTGTGATCAATCACCATGCCGCTTTGGTCAGCGTGCGCGAATCCTATCAACAACCCGACCGCTATTGGCGCGTTAACGCTCAGGGAACGGAAAATGTCATCAGGGCGGCGACCAACATCGAGTTGAGAAAGTTCGTCTTTGCTTCCAGTGGCGGAGCTATCTATGGGGAAGGAAATCAACACCCCCTTGATGAAAAAGCCATCAAAGAGCCACTTTCCGCCTATGGTCAAAGCAAAATGGAGGCCGAATATGCTGTTTGGTTTTGGCAAACATCTATGGAGAAGGTGGTTTTGCGTTACGGCAACGTGTATGGCCCCGGTCAGAATCCGGCTCAAGACAACGGTGTTATCGCCATTTTCGCACATGCCTTACTAAAGGGGGAAAAGCCTGTGATATACGGGGATGGCTTGCAAACCAGGGATTATGTTTATATTGACGATGTCGTCGCTGCGAATTTGCGGGCTTTGGAACCAGGCAAAGGAGGCATTTTCAATATTGGTTCTGGTGAGGCCCGCACGCTCCGAAACGTGTATGCCCAAGTAGCGAAAACCCTTGGCAAGGAGCAGGTTGTGCCCAAGCGATTACCGGCAAATCCCTATGAAGTGCGCCATAATGTTTTGAAGATCGATAAAGCCGTCCATCAATTGGGTTGGCAGCCAAATGTCTCTTTCGAGCGTGGCTTGGAGCAAACCGTGCAGGCGATTTTTGCAAGCGCCAAAACAGAACCATGAACAGAAAAACCAACCCGCTCGCCTTGATCATCAAAACCATTGTAGGTATCTCTTTTTTGATCCTTTCGCTCATGGGCATCAACTGGATTCAATTGAGAACCAGCATCAAGGCAATTCGATTTTTCTGGTTCTTTGCTGTTTTGCTGGCAGTCCTTATTGGCTTATTTCTAAAAATCTTGCGCTCTTATTTATTCATCCACAACTTTGATGGCCGGGTTTCCTTTGGCCGCGTCACCCAGGCCTTTTTTCTCGGCCAAGCTATCAACATCCTCCTGCCTTCGCGCGGCGGCGATTTGCTCCGAATTGGTTATTTGAGCGCTGAACAACCATCCGTGGTCGCTCAGGTCACAGCCGCCATCGGCGTGGAAAAATACCTTGATTTGCTCGCCATGACCACCGTCGCTTTGGGCGTGGCCGCCTATCTGCCCGCTGACCGGGTTTCGTGGGTTCGCCAATGGCTGCTGCCGCTGAGCGCTCTTGCCAGCTTGATTCTCTTGGCTATGCTCATTTTTGGCCCCTGGATTTGGAAACGCCTCCACCCTTTTCTAGCCCGCTGGGATAATTCCTGGTTCCAGAAAGGGATAGGATTGGTTGATCGCCTGGTGCGCAGTAGCGTTTGGCTGCGCGACCTGCCTTTGCTCATTCCAGCTTTGCTCTTGACCGCTGTGATTTGGGCCGTGATGTGGGCGACCAATCTGCTCCTTTTCCGCGGCTTGGGCCTTCAAGTGCCCCTGGCTGCCGGAGGGTTGGTGCTGGTCCTGGTCTATATCGGTGTCTTGCCAGCGCTGATGCCGGGCAACATCGGCCCCTTCTATTTCTTCGCCCAGCAGGGGGTGATTCCCTTTGGCGCACCTGCTGAAAAGGCGCTTGCTTTTGCAATTTTGTTGCACGCGGTTGTGACGGTTACCCCCTTGCTGGCCAGTGCCGCTTCTCTGCTCCTATCTAAAAATGTGCGTGCTGTTTTGTCCAAAACCTTGAAGCCCTCATGATCAGTGTCATTATTCCTGCTAAAGATGCATCAGATACGATCGGCCCATGCCTGAATGGTGTTCTCGCCCAACAGGATGTGGGTGTGGATTACGAAGTCATTCTTGTTGATGATGGCTCCAGCGATGAAACCGCCGCGATTGGAATAACCAAGGGGGTGAAAGTGATTCAACAGGAGTGCGCTGGTCCGGCCGC
>JAYELX010000049.1:2820-5555 GCA_034717875.1 Chloroflexota bacterium
GGTGAAAGTGATTCAACAGGAGTGCGCTGGTCCGGCCGCCGCCCGCAACGCTGGCGCTCATCTTGCTCAGGGAGATATTCTCGCCTTTACCGACTCCGATTGCGTGCCCTCGCCAACCTGGCTGAATCGTCTAACGCAACCATTTCAGAATCCCGACGTAGTTGGTGCCAAGGGTACCTATCGCACCCATCAAAGCCGACTTGTGCCCCGTTTCGTCCAGCAGGAATACGGCTACAAGTACGTCCAGATGGCCAAGCAAAAAAGCATCGACTTCATCGACACATATTCGGCAGCCTATCGCCGCGACATATTCATCGAAAATGGTGGTTTTGACTGCGCATTTGCAGTTCCTTCCGTCGAAGATCAGGAACTTTCCTTTCGTCTGGCTCGTAAGGGGTACAAGATGGTCTTTGCGCCTGAAGCCATTGTTCATCATCAACACGATGCCAATGTCTCGGAGTATGCCAAGCGCAAATGGGGCATTGGCTACTGGAAAGCCTTTATGCTCCGCTGGCTTCCCGAAAAAACTTTTCAAGACTCACATACGCCCGGGACACTGCGCTGGCAGATATTCTTCCTTGCCGCGACGTTGATCACAATGATTCTTGCGTTATTCTGGAGACCGGGTTGGTGCTTGGTTCTGCTCAACTTGTTTGGATTTTACGGCTTCGCCCTTCCCTTTCTGATCCATATTTCCCGGCGGGATCGAACCATTTTGCCAATAGCTCCCATGGTGCTGCTCCTTCGTGCTGGAACGTTGGGATTTGGTCTGGCCTGGGGATTGATCAACCCACCTCAGCGTCAGCCGCGCGTTTATACCGGCCTCGCTCCCCTGGAGCGTTTCTTCAAACGCACCTTGGACATCGTCGGCGCTTTGGTGGGCCTGATTCTGTCGGCACCCTTGCTCCTTTTGGCTTCCATCGCCATCAAGCTCGACAGCCGCGGCCCCATTTTCTTCACCCAGAAACGAGCCGGCGAGAACGGCAAACCGTTTCGCCTCTTCAAATTGCGCACCATGGTAGCGGGAGCGCAGAATCAAGTCGATCAGGTCATCGCTGAAAATCCCTTGAACGGTCCTGTTTACAAGATTCCCAACGATCCCAGGGTTACGCCTGTGGGAAAGATTCTGCGCCGTTGGAGCCTAGATGAGATTCCCCAGTTCTGGAATGTCTTGCGCGGAGAAATGAGCCTGGTTGGGCCTCGACCCGAAGAGGCCTGGGTTGTTGATCAATACACCGATAGGCAGCGCCAACGTCTGGCCGTCAAGCCTGGTCTAACCGGCCCGATGCAGATTTCCGGTCGCGGCGAATTGGACATGGATGCTCGCCTGGCCTTGGAGATTGACTATATTAACCACTATTCACTTTGGGAAGATTTGAGCATCATAATCCGTACGATTCCGGCGGTGTTGTCGGGGAAAGGAGCTTTTTAAGCTGCGAAGGAGATTCTACGCTGTTTTGCTTACTGTTGGCTTACTGGGTGTGCTGGTTGTGGGAATTGTTGCTTACGTGCGCTCTAGACCCCCCGAGTTTGATACTGTTTGTCACTTCGAAGAGCAAGAAGTTCGTCAAGATCAGCCAACCACTGATGTTCATTTCCCACCGCCCAGTAATGAAGTAGGACAAACAGAGCAGGGCCAATCGCTGCCGCCCAACGATGATGCTCAACAAGCAGAGCAGGGTCAATCGCTGCCTCTTTTTACTTGGGATCAACTCGCTTCCCGGGTAGGGTTTGGCCTGACTGGCTCGCAGGATGTAGAAACGTGGGCTCGCCGTTTGGGAGCCGGTTGGTACGTTGATTGGACCTTTCGTCTCCGCCATCCAACCGAACTGCCGGAGCATTGGCAGATGGTCAGGTTGGCGCGCGGTTGTGTCGCCCCCTCCCGCGAGAATATACGTTGGTTGGCCCAGCATTATTCTGGTAATGTTTGGATTATCGGTAATGAGCCAGATAATAGATTACAAGACAACATCGTCCCCGAAGAATATGCCCAGGTCTATCATGATTTGTATTATCTAATCAAAGACGCTGATTCTACCGCTTCCGTGGCTGTGGGTGGTGTCACCCAGGGGACGCCTTTACGTTTGGCCTATTTGGATCGTGTGCTTGCTGCTTATCTTGCTTTGTATGAAGAACCCATGCCGGTAGATTGGTGGACGCTGCATGGCTTTGTTTTGCGAGAAGAACGCGGCAATTGGGGAGCGGGCATACCGGCGGGTTTCTTGCTAGAAAACCAGGGCAAGCTTTATGATGTCAGCGATTCTGGTGACCTGATTAATTT
Organism: Chloroflexota bacterium; assembly: GCA_034717875.1. Classification (GTDB taxonomy): domain Bacteria; phylum Chloroflexota; class Anaerolineae; order Anaerolineales; family UBA11858; genus JAYELX01. The sequence goes on from JAYELX010000049.1 coordinate 5,102, forward strand.
CCAAGAGCAGATTATCGCCTTTCGCAGCTGGATGGCTGACAATGGCTACCGCAATAATCCATTAGCCATCACGGAATTCGGGATTTTGACTGATTCTGAGTATGGATATACCCCCGATGTGGTTGCGCAGTATCTTCATGAGACCTTCGAGTGGCTCGAAGAGGCCAGCGATGATGAAACAGGGTATCCAGATGACGAGAATCGCCTGGTGCAGCGCTGGGCCTGGTTCAGCTTGTCTGATCCCCTCTATCCTGGTACGAGTTTGGCCAATCTACAAGCTGATGCTCTAACCGAAATTGGCCAGGCATTTCGCGAGTATAATTGGGAACGACGGCATTGAGAACCTTTGTCTGGCGACATCGTTCTCGTTTCTGGCGACATTGCTTCGCGTAGCACACCTGTAGGTGCCGCGGTGTCGCCGTAGGTGTAACGCTCCGCGTTGCCTGAATGAAAC
>JAYELX010000050.1:0-5552 GCA_034717875.1 Chloroflexota bacterium
AGCCATAAAGTTGACCTGAGGGGATTGCCAAATCCAGGCTGTCGATGGCTAAATGATCACGTCGGGACCGGTATCGTTTCGTTAGATTTTGTGCTTCGATCATCAATTTCATATCAGTCCGTTTGGTGAAAAATTTGCAGTGTTTCTAGAAACATTATCTCGTTCCATTTTATATCTCGTTCCATCCGCTCTGCGTATCTCGTTCCATCCGCTCTGCGGAGAATAAGTTATCCACATTCCACTCAATATAATCAAGTTGCCCAATTTTCCATAGGTGCGGCATGTCATCGCAAAAATGACAGCCATCAAATCGAAAATGACAAGCGTCATAAATCCAAAAGCAGCGTGGTTGCCCACATTTTCCTGTGATAAAATAGAGAATTACGTATTATCGCTGGTATCTTCTCGATATTTCGGGGTTTTGCGCAGGAACCGCGTTGTTGCGAGCAACGCGGTTCCTATCAGCTTATCGCGGCAGGAGAACGCACCATGAAACACAGAAGCATCGAACCCGGATTGCTGCGCATCTTTCGTTACTTCACCGGAGTAGCGATGATCTACTTTGCCGCGCTGGTGACCTACACCGCCATTCAAACCGGGGAGGGGGATACTACATCCCAAATTCAATCCTATCTAAATTTTGGAACCAACCTCATCTTGCTCGGATATCTCTCATGGAGATGGTTGCAGCGTAAATTAAAGCGATTTTATTTGCCCGTCGCCTTAATTGCCGCAACCGTTGTGCCAATTTTCAGCAATTTGATATACTTGGCCGAACCGCAGGAAGAAGCATATTTCACCATCATGCAAAGCTGGCTTCTATTCCCAATTCTGGTTGTTCCGTTGGTGTTGATCGCCTGGCAATATAGTTTCCGCTACGTGCTGATCTTCATTCTATTTTCGACCGCGGTGGAGCTTTCGGTGCTCTTCCCCAAAATCAACACTATCGATTTCGCCACAGTCCCAATCCTGGGAGTGCCATTTATACGCGCATTCTCTTTCGGCACCCTGGGGCACATCGTCACCCGCTTGATCGATACACAGCGCGCCCAACGCAAAGAACTCATTCGCGCCAACATTCAACTAAGTCAGCACGCCAACACACTGGAACAACTGACCACCAGCCGTGAGCGCAACCGTCTAGCCCGCGAGCTGCACGATACCCTGGCGCACACACTCAGCGGGTTAACCGTCAACCTCGAGGCTATAAAAATCATCCTGGGTGACAAGCAACAAGAAACTCGCGCCCTGGTAGAACGTGCCCTTCGAAACACGCGCACGGGATTATTGGAAACTCGGCGCGCTCTCAAAGATTTGCGCGTCAAACAACTGGACGAGCTCGGCCTGGGCATCGCCATCCGCAACCTGGCCAACGATGCCGCGGCACGATCAGGTTTTCACCTACAGTACGCAATAGACGAGAACCTGCCCGAAATTCCCCCCGACGCCGAACAGTGCTTCTATCGAATTGCACAAGAAACCCTGGAGAATATCGTCAAACACGCTAGAGCGAGACACGTTAGCATCAATTTATCGAAAAACAAAAATGGGCTGATGATGATAATCTCCGATGACGGTAAAGGCTTCGACCTATCTAAAGTGGATTTTGAAGATAACCTGGGCATAAAAGGGATGAACGAGCGCGCATTGGAGGTGGGTGCCATTTTTGATATATCTCCTCAATCCGAAGACGGAACCATTGTTCAACTCACACTGGAAAACCCCTATGGATAAAGTCCTGATTTGTGACGATCAAGCCATCGTTTGTGAGGGTCTGCAAACCATCCTAAACGCATCCCCCAACATCGAGGTCGTCGGCACGGCCTACAATGGAGCAGAAGCCCTGGAACTTATCCCCAAAACCAAACCCGACATCGTGTTAATGGACCTCAAAATGCCGGTGATGAACGGCATCATTGCCACGCGAAAAATTAGCGAAACCCATCCAGACATACACGTGTTGGTGCTGACCACCTACGACGATGACGAATGGATATTCGACGCCATTCGCAGCGGCGCGGCCGGATATTTGCTCAAAGACACGCCTCCCAATGATTTGATCGCAGCCATCAAAGGAACTATCGCGGGTAAGTCGTTCGTCGATCCCAGCGTAGCCGGGAAATTATTATCGAGCTATCGGGAAGGAGCGCCACCCAAACATCTCCCCACCAATTTTCAGCTCACCGAGAGAGAGCTGGATATCCTCACATTATTGGCAAAAGGGCTTTCCAACACAGATATTGCTCAACAGCTCTACCTCACTGAGGGGACTATCCGCAATTACGCCAGTGAGATTTTCAAAAAGCTAAAAGTTGCCGACCGCACTCAAGCAGCCGTGCTGGCCTTACGCTATGGATTGGTGGATTTAGATTAGTAAACGTCCAGAGGAATTTGTCGTTCTTTAGTCAGGAACGCACAGCAAGGGTGGTATAGCTAAATTCCTTGAGGGGTAAAATTCTTTTGCTTTGCAAGAGTTCGTCGGTGATCGCCGAGGTTGCGTAGCATGCCACACACATCCAGACCGAGACATGTGGAATACGCACTTAGACAGCTGCACCGCTCGGTCGGGAGACACGCACCGCTCGGTCAGGAGACCTTCACTATCGCGTGACCTTCCTTATTTGATGTCAAATGCAATCACCCTTTTTTTCGCCAGCCCATATTGACATTAGATTCCCCATTTGTTACAATTCCTTCATATTTAACGATGCTCGTAAAATGAAAACATCGTCTCTGCTCGACCAATACCACAAAGGGGGAAACAAACAATAAACAAAGTTACCAACATCATAAATAAAAAAAGAGAGCAATGACTGAAAACCACAACCCTTTCAACAATCAACCCATCGGCGCAGTAATGGTAGTCGGCGGTGGTGTCGCCGGTATGCAATCTTCTCTGGAGTTAGCAGATCAGGGCTTCAAGGTTTACCTGATAGAGAAAAAAGCATCCATCGGGGGACACATGGCGCAATTCGACAAGACCTACCCCACCAACGATTGCGCCATGTGCACGATCTCACCCAAGCTGGTAGAGACCGGGAACCATCCCAATATCGAGATATTGACCAAAAGCGAAGTCATTGACATCGCCGGCCGGACCGGGAATTTTCGAGCGCGAATAAGCCAAGAAGCCCGTTACATAGACGTGGATAAATGCGTAGGCTGCGGGGAATGCATCGAAGCATGTCCGGCCGTCGTTCCCAATCTCGAATTCGAAGAAGGATTGATTTCACGACACGCCATTTACCAACTTTACCCCCAAGCTGTCCCCAACGCTTTTGCTATTACTAAACTAGGAATCGCCCCCTGCCGGGACGCCTGTCCCGCCGGACAACGCGCCCAGGGTTATATTGCGCTCATCGGAGAAGGGCGTTGGGATGATGCCATGCGTGTCATCAAAATGGACAACCCATTCCCCGGTATTTGCGGCCGCATCTGCAATCACCGCTGCGAGGATGCCTGCAACCGTGGTTTGGTCGAGGAACCTATCAACATCCGCGCCCTCAAGAGATTCGTCACCGATAAAATTTACGAACAACCCCGCGAACCAATTGAACCCGCCGAGATCATCTTTCCCGACCAACGGGTAGCCATCATCGGGGCTGGTCCCTGTGGATTGACCACCGCTCAAGACGTCATCAAGGCCGGATACCCCGTCACCGTCTTCGAAGCCATGCCCGTCGCTGGCGGAATGTTGCGCCTGGGCGTGCCCGAATACCGGCTTCCCACCGAGGTCATCGAGCGCGAAGTGCAAGACATTGTTGATCTTGGAGTGGATTTGCGCCTCAATCATCGCGTGGACAACTTGGACAATATATTCGAAGAAGGCTTCGAGTCGGTGCTGATTTCCGTGGGTGCTCACGAAGGCATCCGTTTGCCTATCCCCGGCGCTAAACTTGATGGGGTAATCATCAATACCCACTTTTTGCGGGATATGCGCCTGAAGCACTACAAAAAGAACGCTGACGGAACACTAGAAATCCCAGAGGGTAAAAACTTTGGGCCTCGAGTGCTGGTACTGGGAGGCGGAAACGTAGCAATTGACTGCGCCCGCAGCGCAATCCGCCTGGGGTGCGAGGTGCACCTAGCATGCCTGGAAAGCCGCAAAGAAATGCCCGCTCACACCTGGGAAGTGAACGCCGCTGAGGAAGAAGGCGTCCACCTCCACCCCGGACAAACGTTCGAACGGATACTTGGAGATCAAAACGGCCGTGCGCGCGGGGTAGAGTGCATGAATGTAGATTCATTCCACTTCGACGAAACCGGCCGCTTGCACCTTGAGAAAACCCCCGATTCTCAGCATATTATTGATTGCGACACAGTGATCTTCTCCATCGGTCAACGCGCCGGTCTGGCCTTTATCCCCGATGACGCTGGCGTAGGCCTGACAGAGAAACGCACCATCGCCGTCAACCCCAACACATTTGCCACCAGCCGCCCAGGCGTCTTCGCGGCCGGCGACAGCGTTTCTGGGACTGCCTTTGTGATCGAAGCGGTTGCCAATGGGCACAAAGCAGCCCATTCTATCACCCTCTATTTACAGGGCCAACCCCTGGAACCACTCCCCGAACCAGACCTGCCGGTAGTGAATTTTACTCAGCAAGAGATCAATGAACGCATAGCAAGCGGGGAAATCATCCCCCAAGCGCGCGTTCCCCTGCCAGAAGTACCAGTTGAAGAGCGCATTGATAATTTTGTCGAGGTTGAGGGCGTTTACGACGAAGCCAGCGCCCAGGCCGAAGCCGCCCGCTGTCTGGCCTGCGGCATCTGCTCGGAGTGTATGTCATGCGTAGAGGCTTGCGATCGGGATGCCATCATCCACGATGATCCGGGCGGAGTAAAAGAAATCGAAATCGGCGCGGTGGTAATGACTCCCGGCTATCAGATCTACAACTCTAATAATTCTGAGGAATACGGGCTGGGACGCTATCCCAATGTAGTCACTTCGCTGCAATATGAGCGCATGCTTTCGGCCAGCGGCCCCACCAGCGGCCATATACAGCGGCCCTCAGATGACGGCTATCCGCAACGGATTGCCTTCCTGCAATGTGTGGGCAGCCGCGACCAAAGCCATGATTACTGCTCTTCGGTGTGCTGTATGTATGCGGCCAAAGAAGCCATTATGACTCTTGAGCACGCCAAAACCGAAGCCCGTGATGGTCATGGTAGCGGAAATGTTCATTGTCAGATATTTTTCATGGACACGCGCGCCTACAGTAAAAATTTCGAAGAATACTACAATCGGGCCAAGGAAAAGTATGGGGTGGAATATACCCGCTGCCGCATCAGCGAGGTGAGACAAAATCCTCATAACCAGAACCTTCTCATCCGTTATTCAGAAAATGGATCAGCTCCCATTGAAAAAGAATTTGATATGGTTGTACTATCAGTGGGAATGGAGATTTCAGAATCCGTCAAGGAACTCAGCCGTCAGATGGAAATCCAGCTCAACCAACATGGTTTTTGCCAAACCACCCTCTTTGATCCTCTGCAAACAAGCCGCCCAGGCATTTATGCAGCAGGGCCTTTCCGTGAGCCAAAGGATATTTCCG
>JAYELX010000051.1:0-5533 GCA_034717875.1 Chloroflexota bacterium
CGCAGAGCGCAAGAGGCCCACGAAGCAATTCGCCCAACCTCGGTCTTGCGGACGCCAAAGTCGATTAAGCAATTCTTGACGCGTAATCAGTATCGTCTTTATAAGTTGATTTGGCAGCGGTTTGTAGCTTCTCAGATGAGCCAGGCGGTTTATAATACTATTTCTATCGAGATTGATGGAAGCGAAGTCAAACACAAGTATTTGTTGCGGGCTTCGGGTTCCACGATTCGGTTCCCTGGCTTTTTGGTGATTTATAAAGACGTCAAGAAAAATAGCAAAAAAGAAGATTTGCCCGTCCCTACGGATCTCACGGTGGGGCAATTGCTAAAGTTGATCCATCTGATTCCCGATCAGCATTTCACAAGGCCTCCGGCTCGATATTCTGATGCATCTTTGGTGAGTGATCTGGAGGAAAATGGAATTGGGCGACCTTCCACGTATGCGTCGATACTCACCACGCTGCGGCGACGCGGCTACATTGTGCGCGAAAAGCGACGTTTGAGTCCTACCGAGACGGGAGAGCTGGTCAATGATTTGTTGACTGAGCATTTCCCCGACATCGTCAACGTAGGCTTTACGGCCAACATGGAGAACGACTTGGACGATGTCGCATCTGGAAAGAAGACCTGGGTTGAGGTGGTGCGGGAATTTTATGGCCCGTTTTCTGAAACGCTCGAACGCGCCAGAGAAGAAATGCCCAACATGAACACCGGGCCTGAAACGATTGGGCGCGATTGTCCTGAGTGTGGCCATGATCTTGTTATTCGCTGGGGGCGGCATGGCAAATTCATCGGCTGTAGCAACTTCCCGGAATGCCGCCACACCGAACCGTGGCTGGAGAAAATCGGGATCAAATGTCCTCAGGATGGCGGAGATCTAGTTAAGCGTAGAACTCGTAAAGGGCGTGTCTTCTATGGATGCGCCAATTATCCTGAATGTGAGTTCTCTTCGTGGAAACGGCCTTTGCACCTTCCTTGTCCCCAGTGTGGCGGTTTGTTAGTCGCAAAAAATAAGCAATATGCGACTTGCCTCAAGTGTGAAGAGCAGTTTTTGCTAGACGAAATTCTCCCCAATGATGAATCTGAGACGAAATAAAGCTGGCTTCAAATCTCGCCATTTTGTTAATCCACGACCGCTATCTGTGCGCTCATTCGAGAATTTAGGGGATTGCAAGTTTATAAGGTCTAGTCTACAATAAGGTATAAGGGAATGATGGCTATTCGAGCGATTAGGAATTATTATCGAACAAATTGAACAGATCAAACTGAAATCGTGTAGATAATGCTTCTGCAGCATCAAAATCGTTCAGCAATTCTCGCTTTGTAGCTAGAAGCAGACTTCGGAAGTCTTTGAAAACGCATTTGTTGGCGAAATAGGTCATTGGAGACTTCCGAAGTCTTGACCTTTCCTCATATCGGGAATTACTGGAAGTCGTTTAACTTTTACCCATCGTCATTCTATGGAAAAACTTACTTGGGAGAGAAATTATGGATGCGATTAAAGAGCAGTTGAAAAACCCACTCATTGTAGGGGTTACAGGATTTGTGGTAGGCTTGCTAATTGGATGGATAGTTGTTGGTTGGGTTATATGGCCCGTGCAGTGGAATGATGCTGGCCCGAGTGATTTGGAAAAATCTTGGCAGGAAGATTATCTGCGAATGGCGATTGATGCGTATGCATCCTCTTCCAATCAAGCTGAAGCACTTGATCGTTGGAATGGATTAGAATCGGATGCCCAACAACTTTTAGATAAAATTGCGGTAAGCCCCGATCTTAATACTCCAGAATCTATAAATGCTTTTAGCCAAGCTGTCTCAGCGACAATATCTGCGGAAACTGAGGCTGTAGAAGGTGAGGTGGAGGCTGAATCCGAAGAAGGAGCCGGAGCTGGTGGCTCGAACATAACTAAGATATTGGTGTTGTGCGGAATTGTATCTGTTCTAACTGTCGTGGTGGTTGTTTATCTTTTTATATTCCGTCGTCGCAAGCCGTTTTCCGATGTGCTTTCACCGGCCGCTCAAGCTCAAGAGTATACTAGCCAGACTGAACCTACTGATTTCGCTGCCCGTGGTGATGACCCCCCAATGACCCAGTTCATGACTACGTATATGCAAGGGGATGATTTGTTTGATGATTCATTCAGTATCGATTCGTCTACTGGTGAGTTCCTCGGTGAGTGTGGAGTTGGTATTTCCGAAGCCATTGGTGTGGGGGAACCCAAGAAAGTCGCTGCTTATGAGGTCTGGCTTTTTGACAAGAACGATATTCAGACGGTTACGAAGGTGTTGATGAGTGATCATGCTCATTCGGATGATACACTGCGCGATCGCCTTGAAAAGAAAGGCGAACCGTTCTTGGCTGAACCAGGTGCTGAGATGATTCTGGAAACGGCTACATTACGGTTGGTTGCTCGTGTTGTGGACATGGTCTACGGCAGTGGGGCGACCCCCCAAAGAAGCTTCTTCGAACGCTTAACTCTGGAATTAGCTGTATGGCAAAAATGAAGTTGTAATATCGAAACCCCCGGTCGAGAAGCCGGGGGTTTTTTGATTCTTGAAGATTTAGGAGTGTAATGCGCACTTTTTGATATTATTTGATTTTCAGTATCTTTAGTTGTAGTGTCCCCCCCGGAGTTTCAATCGTTACCTCGTCCCCAACAATTTTTCCTAATATCGCTTGACCGATGGGGGATTCATTAGAGATACGTCCATCGATTGGATTGGCCTCCTTGCTGCCAACTAAATGATAGACCTCAGCGGGATAACCATGCTCCTGGATGGTGACCTTTGCACCGAGAGAGACTGTATCATAACCACCGGGTTTTTCTTCGATGATGATCGCGTTACGGAGTATAAATTCAATTTCTTGGATGCGACCTTCGAGGAAGCTCTGTTCCTCTTTTGTGGAAATATACTCCGCATTCTCGGACAAATCGCCCATCTCGATGGCAGCTTTTAAACGCTTTGCCAGATTCTGACGCGCAGCACCTGTGAGATGTTCGAGTTCTACTCGCAATTTCTTTTCCCCTTCTGATGTTAAGTATTGTTCATTCATGATATTTATTTCGTAATATTATAGTAATTATTTTGATTGTCTTCTGTATAGTAGCCCGTGGAATGTGTGTAGGATAGTGTTGTCCCGCATCATTGCATAACGTTCCCATCAATCTGCGTTCCTGCGGCGGCGGGGACGGAATGAGTTATTTTATGGTTTCACTGATGGATCAAAAAGTTTATCGTATTCTTCTATGGCGTAACGGTCAGTCATCCCGGCAAGGTAATCGCAAATAGTACGCTCTAATCCATAGTGGCCGATTTGTTTTTGAATGTGACGAGGGAGCATGTCGGGCTCCCGTTGGTAGGCGTGAAAAGTCGCCTTGATAATACGTTCTGATTTGTTCTGCATACGCACAACGCGTGGATGACGGTATAGGTTGGTATACAGGAAATCCTTTAATTGACGACTGCGTCTGCGCATGTCTTCGCTGAAGTTAGCCACATTGTAATCCAGGCTCTGAAGTTCCTCTACAGATTGAACGCCGCTTTCGCGTAATCGCTGAGCGGTGGCATTTACAACATCTGTGACTTGTAGGTCAATCAGTCGGCGGATGAGGCAATGATGGGTTAGTTCATCCAATTTGGACCCGTTCCAGCCTTCACTCTTGATGAGAATCTCCCATAAGGTGATGCCCTCTAACATGGGGGGGGTGATCATCCCTGAACGCAAACCGTCATCCAAATCATGGGATGAATAAGCTAACTCGTCGGCAACGTTCGCGATCTGGGCCTCTAAATGACCACGTAAATGTGGGTTATAAGCGGATGCGTCTGAGATATCGTATTCGGTTTCGTGCTTGACAATACCCTCGCGCACTTCCCAAGTGAGATTCAGCCCGGGAAAGTCTGGGTAGCGACGTTCCATTTTCGTGACGATGCGCAGAGATTGCTTGTTGTGATCGAATCCGCCATGGTCTTTCATCAGGCGGTTAAGAATAATCTCACCTGAGTGCCCAAAGGGGGAGTGCCCTAGATCATGCGCCAGACAGATGGCCTCGATGAGGTCTTCGTTAGCTCCCAAAGCTCGTGCCATGGTTCGTCCAATTTGAGCCACCTCCAGCGTGTGAGTCAGGCGGGTGCGATAATAATCCCCTTCATAATTGATGAATACCTGGGTTTTGTACTCCAGCCTTCGGAAGGCCGTGGTGTGCAAAACGCGGTCTCGGTCGCGCTGGAAAACGGTGCGGTATACGGGTTCGTCTTCGGGATAAGCCCGCCCCATGGAATCTTTGCTGCGGCAACCGTATGGAGCCAATCTTTGGGCTTCTAGCTCTTCTAGCTGTTTTCGTGTGTAAAGCATAGTAATTCCTTCATTATAATGATGGTGGTAAACTTTGACTGCTTTGGAAGGTGACAGTCACTTTCGCGAGAGAATAAAATATTGAGACTTGCCTCTTCAGCTGCTCAGAGAATACGCACAATATTATATGATGAGGTGACTGTCACCTGTGTAACCTAAATTACCAGCCAAATCTAGCCACTATCAAAATAATTAATTGCGGGAGAGCGAGTCTAATCCAGGATTATCGAACTGTCAACGTGAGCGGTTGTTTGTCAAGGACACGCAATACGCTAGCCCGAACGGGCTTCGCAGATTTAGCACGGTGCGTTAACGCCCGTGCGGAAGTGATTAACCGCGAATCGGATTGATTTTATGAAACGATTGTCGATTCAGCCACGCCCGCACGGCGATTGCTTTGCATCCCCGTTGGGGAAATCGACCGTGCTAATATTGCAAAGTCCATTCGGACTAAGGTGGTGGTTAGACAGTAATTCCCGATATGAGGAAATGTCAAGACTTCGGAAGTCTCCAGTGACCTATTTCGCCAATAAATGCGTTTTCAAAGACTTCCGAAGTCTGCTTCTAGCTACAAAGCGGGAATTGCTGGTGGTTAGATGGTAAGTGACTGTCACCTTATGTAAAAACCTTCATCACTTACCTTTTTACCACTACCCGGACTAAACGATAAACCAGCTGTTTTTTGCAACCCAACAAGCTTTTGAGCAATTACAAATATTCTTAGGCTGGACGCCCAGACAGGCGAAATTTTGGATGACAATTCATATATCTACCCCACTATCAAATACCGCCGCGTTATCCGGACTCGCCTTGGCTCTGGTCAGAGACGCGACAATTGCAAAGTTTGGCTATAATCAACTTGTCGAGACTTGCAAAGTCGACAAGCAGGTTATGTAATTATCGGACAGTATAAGGGGTGGTTCACGGTTAAGGTAACACTTTTTGTAAAATATCTCAGCACCGGTCGAGTGTTGCCGTTGCCTTTGCCGTTGCCGTAGGCATGCAAAGCAAGGCATGCAAAGCAAGGCATGCAAAGCAAGGCACGAAAATCGCTCGCTGTAGTTTTGCGAAGCACGCACAGCGACCGAAAATGTATCGAGACCTAGCGGCCTAATACAGCAATATTCCCTTCCCGCAAGGGATGCCTTCGGCGCAATAACCCGCAAACTTGGTCTCG
>JAYELX010000052.1:0-5495 GCA_034717875.1 Chloroflexota bacterium
CCGTGTTAGAGAGCTTCTAAAGATATTGGCAAGGATTCGCCTTCGTTTGAAGAAGCCTACGGAAGATCAACAAAACAGTTCCAAATAACTAAGAATACCTTCCCAGTGTCCGCGGCACTGGGAAATAATGCTAAAATATAGCTTATATGTTTAGAAACGAAATCGTTTGTACACAAAAAAGATCGTTACTTTATAACCCCTGCACCCTTTTATAGTACACGCCGCGCCCACTCCCCTTTCGATCAATTATCCCTAACTCAATCAACTTGTTGAAATCCAGACTGCGAGTTGACTTGGCCCGATCTGTTAATTGAGCATAGTCGCGGTCGGTGATAAATCCGTGCTCGTCTATATATTCGAGAATGGCTTTATGGTAAGGCTTGAGACGCGTTTTAGGAGTCGCCTGGTGGTGTTCCAATTGCTTTTGTAGTTGCAGCAGAGCATCCAAAACACCTTCAGCAAAATACTCTAGCCATGGGGTAAAATCCATTTCCTGGACAAGATCATAGTAATTCCCAAAAGTACCTACCATTTGAAAATAACGACTCACATTCTGGTTGTAATAATTCTCAAAGCTCAATAATCGAAATAGATCGAGACCCAAGCCTGCCAAGAGTACTTTGGTGGTCAATCGTGCTGTGCGCCCATTACCATCAATGAAGGGATGAATCGTCACAAACTGCTTGTGGAATAAGCCTGCGAGCAACAAGGGATCGAGACTATCCTGGTTCTTCTTTGTGAAAGTCACCAAGTCATTGATCAGTGCATCAACTTCAACATGGTCAGGCGGCAGGTATACAACTTCACTCTTACGCGGATTGTTGATCACAATTGGCTCTTTACGCCAGTGGCCAACCTGGTGAACGGGGAGCAAGTCTCGCATTACGCCATGATGAATATCCAAGATCAATTCCTGGGTAAAGGCCAGATCGAGTGCATCGTGTAACTCGGTCAAAACTTGATTGTAGTTCAGCACTTCTTGCTCGGTTTGCCGAACGTTCTCAGGCTTAGTCTTGAGCAATTTCTTGACATCCGTCAAGGGAAGCGGGTTGCCCTCAATACTTGTGGAGGCATAAGCAGATGTGATCTGCGCATCCGTTTGTAGTTGCGCCAGCACTGGAGGCGAGACATGCTTATTGTTCAGTTTATAAATCAACAGCGTGACTCGCTTGATGGTTTTTAGCAATCGTGGGGAGACGTGATATTGGAGTTGAAACATAAGATTCCTTTCGACCGATTATAGTCTATAGTTGGACGAAAAGCAACGTTTTTCGCTTATATTTTTTAAACAGGTTGATTGACCAACAAGACGTTCGCGACCTGAACTATTCAATGTTTTTCCTCGATCGGTTTCTGCGCCCATGCTTCCACAATGTTGAACTTTGAACCCAGGACATAATCGCCGCCTTTCTCCTCGATTTCCCCCTGTAAAACATCCATCCCTTCATTATATACATCATCAGATAGACAAGCCAGCACGCCCGGACGCTCACTGGCTATGGCCGCCGCTACGCTCAGCCTGACAGGCTGGTAGTACATTTGCCTTTGCAAGTCTAGTTCGAAGTTCTGCTTGAGTAGCTGGTTGTACAGATCGTACAGGTTCCAAGAGTGCATTTTCTCCCATTCCCACGCAGGAGCGAAATATAGTATTGATTCATGGCAGTCAAAATAGTCAGGAATAGTCGACTGGATGGATCAGCAAAATCAAATTCTCGCTCTTTTACAGATGCGAACCCGGCCCCATGCTCACCAATCGTTTCCAAAATGTTGAACGTCTCGTAAATCGAGGAACGAGATAGTCTGGAAAGCTCATGCACCAATAGCACATCACATTCCTTAGCTTCAATCATTGCCAGTGCTGCTTCAAGTTGTGGACGGTCAAGGCGAGTCATCCAGAAAGTGCGCCCATACTTTCTCGGCGGGGTCTTGTATGGCGATTTGGGCGTGCAAACTCCCCAAGAAATTCTCGATGCGTGGTGTCGAGCATTGAATCTGAACCATCCAGACTGGATACCACTACCGGTGCTGGTTGATCAAGTGGGTGAAGTTGTCGGCAAACGTGACGGCCGTTGGTTGATCGTGATTGAGAATGCAAATGACGGTCACTTATTACAGGAGCTGAACCTACCCAACGTCTGGCTGCTGGTCACTGCCCATGGAACTTCCCCACTGCAACCACTGGGATGGGAAAAGTATATTTTCAGACTTTCCCCTTTTGATGAAAACGAAAGCGTGGATTTGTTGAAGCAGCGTTTAGATGGTCAGTGGGATGAAGAAAACACCCCGAAGAAAGCAAAAGAGCTGCATCGATTGGTTTCAGGATTACCGATGGCGGTTGCAATATTGGCAGCAGTGATCCGCTCGCGGGGGTGGAACTTTATCCTTGAGCGGCTGCGTGACCGGGCGCGGGCTGTGTCCGTGTGATTCAATATGGCCATAGACAAACTGCTGCCACATCTTTGGCACTGGCATTCGATAAATTCTTACCTAATTTGTCCCACCAAGCTAAGATATTGCTGGATGTGCTCAGTGTTCTGCCTTCTGATGAGAGAATATCGGCCGCATTGTCTAAATTCTTGCGGAAACATGAGCGCACAGAACTGGCCAGATTGGATATTGAGGCGGCTCAATACGAGTTGATGGAGAATCTTGTCTTGGAGAAACACGTTGATGCCGATACGGGAGATGAATATCTCCGCCTGCATCGCCTTGTGTCGCTTCATGCTGCTCAACATATTAATGCGTGATACAACACCCATATCGCAGTGGAGAACTAAGATAGTTCCAGAATTTGAATTCTCCCCAAAATATACCTCTGTCAGGGTGAACGGTTCGTTCCGAACGGTTCGTTTCGAACATAGTGCTTTTTAAAAAGGCTTATTTTTCTGGAACTGCCTAAACCACAGCAGACAGCAACTAGAATATTGCGCTAAGACCCCGCTGATGATGTCTTATATGATATAATGTGAGATACACAAAGGAGGTTGCTATGTCACGTTATCCATTGAATTTACCAGGTCAACTAAAAAAAGAAGCGGAGCATTGGGCCAGTCAACAAGGTGTCTCGCTCAACCAATTTATCATGTGGTCCGTGGCGGAAAAGGTTGGTGCTTTGAGCCAAATGCTGGATGATCCGGAATTTCCACAAATCACCTACCAACGCGGGGCAGCAGGAATTCCCGCTCCTGTTTTGCGCGGCACAGGTATACGAGTACAAACTATTGTGGGAGCAGTGCAATATTGGGCATTATCCCCCGAAGATGTCGCTTCAGATTACGATCTCAGAAAATCTCAGGTGAAGGAAGCACTTGAGTTCTACGAAATTCACCAGGCAGAAATTGACGCCTCTATTGCCGCCGAAGAGAGCTTAGAGACTGCTCATGCCTAAGCCAAACCTGCACTTAGACGCTGGCACTTCCAGTAAATCGCTCTACAAAGCAATGCTAGAACGAGGGCAAGATCTAACTCGCACCCCCAATAGTTGGATGCGTCGCGATGCCAGTGACAAACACCAACTCTTGGGCGCCACCGCTCACGGACGTTGCATCTTCACGTTCAATATTCGGGATTTTGTCGTTTTGGCAGAGCAATATCCCCGGCACGCAGGCATCATTCTGGCGGCTCAATCCAGATGGACACTTTCGGCGTTGATCGAGGCATTGGACAGCGCCCTCAGCGAGACGGATGCCAAGGATTGGGTTGGGCAAGTACGCTGGTTGAACGATTGGCAGTAGGGCAGCGTCACCATTTGCTTGGTTAGTAGAAATTGTGAGACTAGGTTCCTACTTTTGTCTTGGATGAATGCGCACATGAAATTGCATCCAGAAGAAGGGATTGGTTAAATAAAAAAAACACCTCTGCCCGATAAGACGAGATGCACCAATTTTCAGCTCTGGACGCTATGGGGCGATTAAATGCAAAAGCAGGAACTATTATTTGTGTGAATCTTCTCCTTCAGATGATGGAAGACAGAGAGAGTGGTTATGAGTTTGCTTGGTGGATTGTGATAGCTCCATTGGGGTAAATTTCAGCCTGTCCCCCATTTCTTAACCGGATGAAGTCGGAAGTGGAGAGTGCAATGATGGGAATGGGCTTACCGTACATCTCAGCGGCCACGATAGAGGCTAGAGCGAAGAAAGTGTCAATACCAGTAGTAAGAATCGCCACAGGAGCTTTGTCAGCGCGAATGGCTTCCAGCAACACCGCTGTGCCGGTGCTGGACCCACGACTGAAAGGCAACGCCAGTACACGTTCCGCGGCTATCTGTCCAGATAATGGGTGGCGGCGGTCAATAATCTCACCGGTGTTTTGATCATAGCCTCCCCAGAAACTCAGTGGCTCATCACTGAACAGAATTGTTCCTTTTGCCGACCCAGACACGATGGAATCTCCTTGAATTTGCTCGTTCATTTTAATCACCTCTTCTAAAGATATTCGTTTCGAGTGGCTTTCCCGCATATTGCCGATTCGACACAATCAGTCAGTGTGCCAAAAACCACTTGTGTGTTCAGTAGGCCTGGGGCGTAATAGGCATACTTGGCAGAATTGGTCATCAGCCGCTTCGTGGAATTGGGCAGCATTGGTGTAGTTAGAATGCAGGTATCCAAGCTGATCTTAGCACCAAATTGACGCAACTGTTCTATCAAGCCTGACTGTTTTGCTAAAGCAACCATATTCCGGCTCGAAGTAATCAGAAATTGTACTTCAGGATGACATCTTCTCCCCTGGATTAATGAATCCAGTTGCTTGAACTCCTCCATAGAAAAGTGTGGACACCCCAAAACTACCATATCTAATTCTTCGCCGTCTGCGGTGGTCAGTTTCTCCCAAGATGCAAGCAGTTCATTTTTGGTGATGGAGTATGTCTTTTGGGGTTGATTTCCTTGGAATGCTGCTTCTAGCGTAGGGGCTTCGGGGGTCAGACCAACGATGTGGAATAAAGCCACCGCTCCTGATGATGCACCTGCTGCCCCCAATGCCTTGAGTTGATCTTCGCTTGGGGTTGTATTCATACCTTGGATAACGGGATTTTTGTTCCCGGCTAATTTTCCCATCAAATTCCCCAAAACCGGATAGAAAGAAGCATCATTTTGCATCTCTTCTGGCACATTTTGTAGTTTGAGCAGAATTTGCCCAGCGCGGTTTTCGGTCAGGTGCAAGCCAGCAGCGGGGGCGCGACCGGTGATGGCCGCGCAAATATCCAATAAGTCGGGGTAGCGTTCGGTTCTGGCTCCGATCACCGAGTTGGCAAAAGCGATGGCATTGGACTCGCCCCAGGCGATTTGTTGACCAAATTTAGGGCGGTACTCTGTTTGGTATGGGGCGCAAGTCCAGGTAGGTACGGTACCCATGCTCTTGTATGCGGCCATTTGCCGGATAGCTTTTTCTGCCCAATCAGGCGGAACGGGCCAATCTCGCCAATGCTTTTCGTCTACGCCACTGACATTTAGCGTTGTAGGAATGATGACTTTTGCGCCAAGTCGAACTAGACGTTC
>JAYELX010000053.1:0-5495 GCA_034717875.1 Chloroflexota bacterium
TGATAGCGTTTCTCGTGTTCGCTCATAACAACTCTCGGTGATTATTCGAAATAATGTTGGTTCTTCGTGCATTAGTGGGGTAAAGACCTCCGAGATTTCCGCCGAAGACCGTACTTAGGATGCAAAACCGCTTCCACAGGCCAGTGTCTACGCCTACGCAGCCGACAAAATCTCGGAGGTCTGGCTGCCCCCCATTCCACTTTGACCCATCATATTTAGATAACGGGATGGTTCATATGGAAAGGAAATTAAGGTTACACTTGCTCCGAAGGAGTACTCTTCGAGTAATAGAGCAAACGCCGGTCGAGTGAATTCGGAGCGCGCTTTGCGTGCCGTTGGCAAGCGGAGAATTTGTATCGAGACCAAGTTTGCGGGTTATTGCGCCGAAGGCATCCCTTGCGGGAAGGGAATATTGCTGTATTAGGGCGCCAGGTCTCGATACATTTTCGGTCGCTTTGCGTGCTTCGCAAAACTACAGCGAGCGCTTTGCGTGCCTTGCTTTGCATGCCTACGGCAAAGGCAACGGCAACACTCGACCGGCGCTGAGATATTTTACAAAAAGTGTTACCTTAACCGTGAACCACCCCTAGGGTTCATTCGTAATTGCTAAAAATCATGTTTTCATGTCTACGGCAGCAGGTGCATTGCACTTTGGGAGTGCGTGTATTTTGGAGTACACTGCACCTGCGAGACGGTAAATACAGAATGTTTTCTGGCGATCCGATGTGCAATGCACCAAAAGCAGATGCAATGCACATCTCGATTTTGAGCAACTTCTTTTTTTGTTTGTATACGCGAAAATCAGCCCAGCCAAGTGCACCTCTTGGCCATCTGCGTAATCCGCGTTCTATTTGCTGGGGGGGGTGAACGCTTACATTTAGAGTTGCGGCTTCAACGATCCCCAATTTGATCCGCTGCGGGCCTCTGTGCTGAGAGGAATATCCAGTTTGTAAGCATCTCGCATAGCCTTACTCACCACAGAAGCCGTTGTATCCAACTCATCAAGCGGGCACTCCAGCACTAATTCATCGTGTACTTGAAGCAACATTCGTGCTGATAGATCAGCTTGCTCCAGAGCATCCGCCACACACAACATGGCGATTTTCATAATATCCGCCGCCGTTCCCTGGACAGGGGCATTGATGGCCTCACGCTCCTCGCGGTCGCGTCGCTGACGGTTGCGGATATTCTTCAAGCCGTGGAAGTAGCGCCGCCGCCCCAGCAGAGTTTCCACGTACCCTTGCTGAGCCGCTTTCTCTTTGATACCATCCAAATAACGTTTGATAGCGGGGAATTTCTCGAAATAAGCAGTCACAAAATCCTCGGATTCAGCCAACGTTAAATCAGTCGTTCGGGTCAAGCCAAAGGCACTCATACCATAGATCAAACCAAAATTGATCGCTTTAGCGTGGCGGCGCTGTTTTTTAGTAACTGCATCCAGAGGCACATTATAAACCGCCGCTGCAGTGGTCGCGTGGATGTCTTGCCCGGCCCGGAAAGCGGCCAACATGGCCTCGTCTTGAGCCATGTGCGCCACAACGCGCAGTTCCACCTGAGAGTAATCCACCGCTAATAATTGATAACCAGGGGCAGCCACAAAAGCGTTACGAACCTGCCGACCAAGCTCGGTGCGGATGGGGATATTCTGCAAGTTGGGATCGGACGAGGCAATGCGTCCTGTCCGCGCCCCCGCCTGGTTATATGATGTATGCACCCGTCCCGTTTCCGGATTGACCTGTTGGAGTAACGCGTCCACATAAGTGGAGCGCAGTTTCGAAAGTTGGCGATATTCCAGCACCCAGATCACAACTGGGTGATCATCTTTCAGAACGTCGAGTACACTTGCAGCAGTAGAATAATATCCGCTGGAAGTGCGCCGCGTCCTGCGGGGAGGCTCAATCCCCAACGTATCGAACAAGGCTTCGGAAAGTTGCTTAGGAGAATTGAGGTTGAAAGGTTCCCCCACAGCCTGATGAACTTTCTCCTCGATTGTTTGCAAACGAGTTCCAAGCTCTACGGACATGCGCGCCAGAATTTCTGTATCAAGTGCGATCCCCGTCATCTCCATGTCTGCCAGAATCTTGATTAGCGGCATTTCGACATCAGCGAACAATGACGCAGCTTCAACCTCTTCCATCTCCGTTTGTAAAATTGGCATTAGGCGCAGCACAGCTACAGCATCATCGGCAGCGTATAGGGCCGCATCGGGGATAGAAACATCGGCCATGGTGACCTGGTTTTTCCCTTTGCCGATTAATGCCTCTATTTCCTTCATTTTGTGACCGAGACGCACCCAGGCCAGCTTCTTCAAGCCCAGGTTGAGCGAGGCAGGATTGAGCAGCCATTCGGCTATCATGGTATCGAATCCCAGCGGCGAGACTTCCAAACCATATCGGGCCAAGATTACAAAATCATATTTTAGATTGTGCCCGCACTTGGGGATTGCGGCATTGGTGAGCGGCCCGCGCAGAGCATTTAAAACAGCGTTGATGGCAAGTTGCTTTCCTTTATGATGCCCCACTGGGATGTAGTAGCCGACATCTTCCTCTATGGATAGAGAAATACCCACCAACTTTGCCTGCATTTGATCCGTGGATGTGGTTTCGGTATCGAATGCTATCATCTGGGCAGTATCCAAACGCTTCACCAAATCATCCAAAGCTTCGAGTGTATCCACAATCCGAACTTGAATATGCCCGGCTTGTGGAGCAGTTTGCTTCACGACCTCCGCTTCTGCCTCAAACAGGCTCAATTGCTGACCAGGGCGCGGAACTGACTTGCCGTAGTGTTGTTCGAGGCTCTCCAGGCGTTTCAGCAGCGACCGAAACTCCAAATCGCGGAAGAGGGCATGGACAGCTCCAGGATTAAAATTGTCGGGCTGGGCTTTTTCCAAATCTAAGCGCATGTCTAAATCTGTGACGATGGCAGCCAGTTTTTGGCTAAGATAGGCATTATCTCGATTCTCTTCCAAATTGCGACGCAACCCAGGTGTGTATTCATCAAGATGGGCATACACAGCATCTAATGTACCATGTGCCTTCAAAAGTTTCGCCGCTGTCTTTTTCCCTATCCCTCTCACACCGGGGATATTATCGGATGAATCTCCCATTAATGCTTTATAGTCGATCACCTGGTCGGGGCGCACACCGAGTTTTTCTTCGACATCCGAGGCCAGGTAATCACGCGCGTCCGCAAGGGACCTGCCCGGCAGATTCACAATTATGCGTTCGTTCACCAATTGGAGCAAGTCGCGGTCTCCGGTGAAAATCTTCACACCTAAGCCATCAGCAACCGCCTGATGCGACACACTTCCCAGCACATCGTCGGCTTCATATCCCTCCATTTCCAAACGCGGGATATTGAACGTATCCACCAACTCTCGGATGCGCTCGATTTGCGGGCGCAGATTATCGGGCATCTTAGCGCGCGTGGCTTTGTATTCGGGATAAAGTTCATCGCGAAAAGTTTTCCCCGTATCGAAAACCACAGCTAAATAATCAGGGTTTTCTTGTTCCAAAATTCGCAGCAATACACTGGTGAAGCCATATACACCCGCGATGGGTTCGCCGGAACTGGTGACCCAGCGGCTAGTTGAACGCCCTTTTGTGAGCGCATAGTAAGCTCGATATGCTAATGCGTGACCGTCGATCAAGTATAAGATTGGGGGCATGGGTGATATTTTCCTATTTTACTCCCTGGCGAAAGCGAACGTTGTCGATGAATTTATGCACCATTTCCTGAGAGAAAAGTGAGCGTCCATTAACAACTAAATAACCGCTTGTCCAAAATTCGCCGGAGGGATTCTCATGCTCCAAACGGGGGAATTCGGAGAAAATACGCAGCGATGTCTCCCGGCGGACAGTATCGACCATCAATCCGGGCGAAGTTGTCGGAGAAACCACCGCGCTCCAGTGTAAATAATCTGGGCGTATGGACAGGTGCTCCAGCCGCCAGTCGAAAGCAAAACTAAGCTGTGTGATCCACGCGGTCATTCGTTCGGCTAAATCTCCAACGAGATAATGATGGGGTAAACGCGGAATCAGGACACAAGCATAAGTGAGATTATGCTGTGTCGCCGTTTCTGATTCGAGATCAGTCTGATCAAATATAATCGGTTTTTGATCAAGGCGGGATTTTTTGGTTGAAGTAGGGCGGGTTTCTGCCAGTTGTTCTGCGGCTGTGTCTATTGACTTCTGCGATGGGAGCGGAGAATCATGCTCGAATTGTTCGAGGGTTGCTGTGTCGGGAAGCTTTTCTTGCTCTCGCGTCATCTTTTCAGCGGCAGGCGCATCATCAGCAATAGCGACATCGGTTGTGTCCCCCGCTTCGGCAGCAGGAATGTGCATGGATGCCAACATATCTTCGAGAAAATTCTGCCTCCCTTCAGCCACACTCGCATTTGGGCGCCAATCGGATGGAATAGCTGGAAGCGCGTCTTGCTCGGAAATAGAATCTGATTCGGGTTGGGCAGCCTCTTCGAGGGCGTTCGGTTTTTCCCGCGGGGGAGCGGATAATTTTCGAGCCATATCTCCCGCGCGGGTACGCATTTCCATAAAAGGCATTTCCGTTTCGAATGCTAATGCCAAGACATAGTCCTCACCCAAGGGGGTTGCATATAATTTGTATTCGTTGTTGGTGGCTTCCAAACGAATGAAACGCGCAAAATCATTGTTATTGCGCATCCAATAGCGACCAACAAGCCGAGCCAGTTCATCTGCCGCCGGTTGCGGGAGTTGGCCGGCATAAGCCCAAAGTTGGCTGCCGCGAGCAATCAACGCTGCCGGGGCAGAAGATTCGAGTGAAAGACGGGTGAGATGTTGAGCAACCCGGTTGACGTCTTGCAGCCATTTGGGAGCTGGTTTTGATGAGGTTGTTTTTGCGGAAATTCCGGCGGGAAAAGATGGGCGGGGCGGGCTGGTTTCTTCAGTCGCCTTACCCCCAGTGGCGACGATTTTTTCCAAAGTATCCAACAGGTTGGGTAGGTAGAAGGGAAGCAGCAGCCAAGCGTCAACGATCATTTTACTAATGCCGACTTTTTTAGTATCACCGTCGGATGGTAATGCGATAACACGAATGTCCGGCAATACGCCGCGCAAAGCAGCGATGAAGTCAACCCAGTTTTGAGCAGCATCGAAATCTATAATTGCTACCGCAAATTGTTTTGACCTGGCGCGCTTCAAAGCTTGCTCACCATTGCCAACTAATTCGGCACGATAGTTGCCAGTCTCTTGCAATGCTTGTTGTATTAGCTCACCCAAACTGCGGATGGGTGTTGTTATTAGTACTTGAATTGCCATGTTTAGAGTGTATCATGGGGCATGGGGAGAAGCAAGGAGCGGAGGTGGTGTAGTAGGGGGGGGCAGCAACTTTTTCGGCAGCAGTAACGAAGTAAGTAACTGCTCAAAATGGTGGTGGTGTTGTCTAGCCCGCTTGAGCGGGCTTCGTAGGCTTAGCACGGTGCGTTAACGCCCGTGCGGGATTGGCTAACTGCTAAT
>JAYELX010000054.1:0-5491 GCA_034717875.1 Chloroflexota bacterium
AGACGCAAAATTTTGCGTCTCTACGACGACAACGACGACAACCCATCACCCAAACAAACACCGGTATTGATACCATTTTGCCCGAATAGAAAATTGTCGATCAGGCGCGTCTGGCCGACAAATACGGCCATGGAAATCAAAGCCTGCCCGACCGGGCCGTCGAGTTCCGTCAGGGTTTCGGGGTGGGCGCAAGAAACATACTCCAATTTAGCCAACGGTTCAGCCGCGATGGCCTCGGTGACAATGGCGCGGAGACTGCTGGCCTCGCGCTGACCCTGCTGATAGGCATCTTTGGCCGCGCTCAGGGAGCGGTACAAAACCGTAGCCGCTTGGCGCTGATCGGAATCCAGGTAGGTGTTTCGGCTGGACATGGCTAATCCATCTGCTTCACGCACAATCGGGCAGACGACGATCTCGATGGGGTAGCTCAAATCTTTGACCATGCGCTGAACGACAACGGCTTGCTGGGCATCCTTCTGGCCAAAGAAAGCCTTATCCGGCCGCACGGCGTTGAATAGCTTGGCCACAATCGTGGATACGCCGCGGAAATGAGTCGGGCGGCAGCTCCCCTCCAGCGGCTTAGTGACATCTTCGACCGTCACCCAGGTTTGGAAGCCTTCGGGATAAATCGCCTCGGTGGTTGGAATCCAAACCATGTCGACGCCTTCAGATTCCAGCAAAGTCTTGTCGCGGGGAATGTCGCGGGGGTAAGTATCCAGGTCTTCGTCGGGTGCAAATTGAGTCGGGTTGGCGTAAATGCTGGCCACAACCGAAGCGCATTCTTCGCCGGCGCGGCGCGCCAACGAAAGGTGTCCAGCGTGAAGATAGCCCATCGTGGGCACTAAGCCAAGCGGTTTGGATAATTCGGCGCAGGCAGTGCGGAGTTCGGCAAGGGTTGTTACAGTTTTCATAGGTGGTTTGGTAGGTTGGTAGGTTGGTAAATTGGTAGATTGGTGGATTGGTGGATTGGTGGATTGGTGGATGGTTATGTTGATATTAGCGCACGCACTAGTTGCCAAAGCGTACGGTTGACGGGGGTTGGGATTCCGCATTCTTCCCCGGCTGCGACAACTGCCCCGCAAATGGCGTCAATTTCGGTTGGTGCGCCGCGGCTGGTATCTTGAAGCATGGATGAGCGGTTGGCGGCGGTTCGATGGGCGACATCTTCGGCCGCCGCAACGGGGTCGTCAAATGTCAGGGATATATTTTTTGATTGGGCAACGCGGGCCACTTCCAAAACGGCAGCGGTTATCACGTTTCGGGCCGAAGGAATCTCCAACAATTGACCGTTGGGGACGCGCAGCAGGGCTGTCAGCGGGTTGATAGCCACGTTGATGAGCAATTTGCTCCAGGTCAGAGATTCCAAATCGGGAGCAACTTCAACCGAAAAGTCGGAATCTCGCAATAACTGAATCATTTTCCCCAAGCGGGGATGCTGCCCAAGGGAGATGATTCCCTCCCCACCGGGACGAACATGACCCGGCCCGAGCAGGGTTGCGCCAGTGGTGGTGACTCCGGCCCCCGAACGCTCCGCGCCCAAATACCGCTGTAAAATAGCGTTGTTGCCGAGCCCATTTTGCAGCGTCAGCGCGATCCCGTCCGGGGCCAAACATTCAGCCAGTTGACGCGCCGCCCGCTCCGTCTGCCAGGATTTGACCAACACCAAAGCCAGCCGCGCTCCGGCACAGTCAGCAGGGTCGGCGGTTGCGATCACGGGGTAAACCTGATCCCCCAGCCGAACGCCATCCTGACGCAAAGCGGCTAATCCTTCGGGCCAGCTTCCCAGCATAGTGACGCCAACCCCCGCAGCAGCAAGCCGTGCCGCAAAAAGATTGGCAAGTGCGCCAGTTCCAACAATCAAAATAGAATCAGTCATGGTAAACTATAGGTAGTCTAAAAGGAGGTCGGTATGAACACAATCGAAGTCGTTTTCGAAGGCACAGACGTCACGCTTAAAAGTGAAGAGCTTGAAGCCTTGGGCGTTAAAAGGGGAGATATATTCGAGGTGCGTCCCAGTAACCCAGTGCTGGTTCCGGCCAACTTCTCGGAGGAGGAACGAGCAAGACGATCAGCCATCATCGAAGAGACCTGGGGAGCATGGACAGAAGAAGAAGGGGATATTGCCGTTAAAGCCATTCGAGAGATGAGGGTACAATGGAAACATCGCGACTTGTCTTAGATACTGATATTATCATCGACCATCTTCGCAGGCACAGCGACATTGTCAAAGTCGTTCTGTCCCGATACAAGATTGCTATCACTGCTATCAACCATTACGAATTATTATCAGTGCCCTTTCTTTCCAAGCGACAACAAATCTCGCTAACACAACTTTTGGAAATCGTAGAAATCATTCCATTCGATATGTACGCGTCTGAATCCGCTGCGCAAATTTGGAACCTTCTTCGTTCTCAGGGAAAAACCATCGGTGTTCTCGATACGCACATTGCCGGAACATGTCTGAGCAGGAAATTACCCTTACTTACTCGCAACGTCAAGCATTTCCAGCGCGTACCGGATTTACAACTCATTTCTCCAAGCGATTTCTAAGAGTAACTTAACGTATCCAGGAACACATCCCAATTTTTATCATCCATCTCGCCGTTGCGGCTGGTCTTCGCACAGCACGCACGCTGTGCGTACTCTTTGAGCATGTGCGCCTTCAAAGATTCGTAGGGTTAGAATACGGAAAGATTTGGTGTAATTGCTCAAAACCCAGTCCCTGCAGGAAAATGAAACCTTATTTTAAGTAGGTTGGATTTGGTTTTGGTTTTTTCAGTCATCAGCAATAAAACTTGACGCTTAGCATGTTGCGCTATATACTTATTGTATGATCAAGTCATTCAAAAGCAAAGAAACCAAAAAGATATTTGCTCGTACACGATCTCGGAAATTGCCTCAAGATATTCAACAGGTAGCCTATCGTAAACTCCGTATGCTGAATAATGCTGTAAACCTACATGACTTACTTGTCCCGCCAGCAAACCAATTGGAAAAACTAAAAGGTGATAGAAAAGGGCAGTACAGCATTCGTATCAACAGGCAATGGAGAATTTGCTTTGAATGGTATGATGGAGATGCATACAGCGTTGAGATAATCGACTACCATTAAAAATTATAAGTAGGTTGAGTGAAAAATGACAGAAGAAAAACTAAATCCCGTACATCCCGGTGAAGTTTTATTAGAAGAATTTTTAAATCCAATGGGTTTGAGTCAACATCGTCTAGCTTTAAGTATCGGTGTAGATGCCCGGCGTATCAATGCAATTGTATTGGGTAAGCGCCGTGTCACCGCGGACACTGCATTACGAATATCGCGATTCTTCGGAACATCGGCACAGTTTTGGATGGGATTACAAAGCGATTATGATTTAGATGTTGCGGCAGATGAATTGGGAGACCGTTTGGAACATGAGGTCCGCGAGTATGCTTTCGCAAACTAAAACGCAATCTAACCCAGCGTCGTGCTGACCGAGTCATCTCCTCACAGTAATTTAAGCATCTTCATTATCAAACATCTTAATTAGCTCATCCCATTCGCTATCGGGCATAGAGAAAGTATGCTCATCAGCGGGAAAATTATTTTTTACGACGTCATTTTTATACGCACTCAAAGCTTGGGCAATGTCGGCATGCAAATCAGCATATTTTTTGACAAACTTGGGGGTAAAACGGTCGAACAACCCTAACAAGTCGTGAGTGACAAGCACCTGCCCGTCACAGCCCGCGCCCGCACCGATGCCAATAGTGGGGATTTCCAACTGGCCCGAAACGTACTCTGCCAATCGAGCGGGGACTGATTCGAGTACTATTCCGAAACAGCCCACATCTTGGAGCGCGAGAGCGTCATCGATGAGACTTTTAGCCGCGCCCGCAGTTTTGCCTTGAGCGCGGAAACCTCCCATCTGGTGAACGCTCTGCGGGGTCAGGCCAAGATGTCCCAAGACGGGGATGCCCGCGGCGATGATGGCTTTAATGGCGGGCAAACGCTCGCGCCCGCCCTCCAATTTGACAGCGTCCATACCCGATTCTTGGAGAAAACGTCCGGCGTTGCGGACGGCTTCGGTCACCGAGGTCTGATATGACATGAAGGGCATATCGCCGATCAACAAGGCGTAGCGCGCCCCGCGAGAGACGGCGCGGCAATGATGGAGCATGTCGCTCATCGTGACTGGAAGCGTGTTTTCATATCCCAGCACGACCATGCCCAGCGAGTCGCCCACCAGGATGGAATCAATTTCGGCCTGATCGACGGCCAGTGCGGTGGGGTAATCGTAAGCTGTCAGCATGGTGATAGGCTCACCGCGCTGCTTTTTCAGCCGGAAAGTGCGAGTGGTTATTTTTTTGCGGGTAGAGTTGGGGGTTGTGCTCATGGGTTGGTACCCTCCTGATAAGGTAGAGTCCGGGGTTAGTAATGCGGGGAGTGCTCAATTTGTACCGGTCACACGAGGTGATCCAAGCGGTAAGGATATTATGCCGCAAAATGGGTGAGTTGGCAAGTTGATTCCCCCTCTCCTGAAGTGGGAGAGGGGGCAGGGGGTGAGGGCGTGTTTCCGCTCGGATGCTTTTCTAAACAGGATAACCCAATCGTTCCAAATATTCCCCAAACTCATCCACACAACGCTCTAGTTGTTCTTCGGTGAAGGCCTGCCGATGGCGGCCAATCTTACCTTTGACGAAATGAGTGCCTTTTTGCTCGGCGCGTCCACGTTTGGGCCGGTATTGATCGATTATCCTTCCAATGCCTGGGGCTTCTTTTTGTATACCCAAAAACGCCAACAAACGTTCGGCCTCAGTTTCATAACCCATCAGCAAATCCTCGTAGCGGATGTGTAAGGCCTGCTCACAAGCCAGCCAGGCTTCCGAGACGCGCACATAATCAGCCATAAAGTCAATAGCTTTTTCGATGCTGGTGAGCTGCGAAAACTCACCGCCGCGGCCATGCTCGCGCTTGCGCTGCCCATACTCGAAGGCAGATAACAGTGCGTCGCGCGGATCGCGGTAGATATAAGTTGGCAGCACCATGCCTAAACCGATCAGCACTTTAGCCAGCGGTCTCGGCCCAGCGTGCAGCTTGATAACATAAGAATTGCCCAACAAAGCCGGAACCATAACCGGAAGCAGACGATAAAAGCTCAATGTGCCGATGTTGCAATTGACTTCGGTGAGCAACCGCTGCAGGTGAAAGGTTTGACGAATTTGACGCGCATCCTGGCCCCCAGACGCTGCTACAAGGTCATGGGTCAGATTATAGTACCAACCGGAACCGGCTCGGGGCATACCAACGGAAATGACGAGTGATGATTTCATGATTTTACGATTTTTCTCGTTACCCACGTATTTCTCGTTACCTACACTTTTCTCGTAACTGCTCAAAATGTTGGTGGTGTTGTCTAGCCCGCTTGAGCGGGCTTCGTAGGCTTAGCACGGTGCGTTAACGCCCGTGCGGGATTGGCTAACTGCTAATAGTGTTGATTTTATGAAGCAATTG
>JAYELX010000055.1:0-5478 GCA_034717875.1 Chloroflexota bacterium
CCGATCCTGAGCTGTGGATAGAGTGGCTGCTGCATTCACACCCTGCTTTAAGCAAACGCATCGCCATGGCGAAATCCAATCAGAAACGGTGATTGCTCAAAATCAAGTTGAAAAGCAGCAGGTGCATTGCACTTCGAGAGTGCGGCACTTAGGGGTGCTTGGCACCTGCGGGGAAGGAGTTGGTCATGGTGGTATATCATGCCATTGCGGTACGTATCAAGAGCAGATGCAAAGCACATCGCTATTTTGAGCAAGTTTGAGTACGTAAATCTTATTCATTCCTAGGAGGATTAAATCTATGAAAATGCGAAAAATGATTAAATTTCTAGCTATGGTTTTCATGGCGGTATCGCTGCTATCTTGTGCTGGCGGATCCACAACAGAGGTACAAGAAGACGGGCAATATGTCTATATTACGGTGGGAAATAATAACCTCACAACCGAAGTAATCGGAAAAGAAATTACTGCTTCATATTTGGTTGTGGGTGGATCAGGTCAGGGTATTAAGCATTCCACATCGTTTTTATCAGTAATTCCCCTTGATGCAGCCATGGGTTTAGCCGAAAAATATGGGGATTTCCGCGATTG
The DNA here is from genome assembly GCA_034717875.1 of Chloroflexota bacterium. Lineage (GTDB taxonomy): Bacteria > Chloroflexota > Anaerolineae > Anaerolineales > UBA11858 > JAYELX01. The sequence goes on from JAYELX010000055.1 coordinate 589, forward strand.
TGACTCGCCAGGTGCATCTGCTGGTAAAAAGAACACAACATCCATGTTTCTTTATACAGTAAATGCTGACATTGAGCGCGAATTAAAATCTATAGATGAATTAGCCAAAGCCTATAATGACCCCATCATCAAAATGTCATTGGTGGAAATAAAGATAGTCGAGCACACCATGACCTTGCTGGGAAAAGAAGTGGACGTGAATTCCAGCGGCCTCGGCCCAAACTATCTGGTCACAGGTGTGCAACTAATCGAAGAGAATCATAGCTTCGGGAAGTAGGACGTGAAGATTTTGCATATTCCAAAAATGGGTAAGGTAGTTCGCAGAGCGGTGGGCTTTCACAGATGGCGATGTGTTGGAAGTGCATCACCGTAATAGTGATAAACTCGACAGCAGATATGACAACCTGCTGCTCATCCACAGCCACGGCCATAATGAAGTCCACCGGTCAGGGTGTCTATGACAGAGACCCGCATACTGAAGAGCCGGATGAAGCTAAAGTTTAAAGTCCGGTTCGGGAGTGTCGTAGGGTTCAGCGATGTCCCCTCCGACCATAACTTGGGCAGCCTTCATGCTTTTGTATTGAAACATTAGACAACCTGAAACGATTGTCCTAAAGGCTGGAATTCTCTTACTTCTCTGCGTTCTAATTTGATACGAATTTGCTCAAATCGCCTGACGGTCTCTTTAGAGTATAACCGCTCACCACAATGCAAACAAACTTCCGCCTGTACTTTCAATACTGCCGTGTGAATTCCCCCACGAAGCAATTTTTCAACTTCTTTCTCAATCATTTCATTGCCACATACCGGGCATTTGGGAAATGGAATCATCTTATTTTCTCCTTGTTCGCCAATCTATCCATCTTTCGGGGTCAGGCACGTAAACCGTAATCAGTACAGTCCAACCATTATCAGAATTATACGCCCAAACGCTATGAATTGGTTTTCCGCCAAACTCATTACCAAATATCAAGCAACTTGGGTATGGCCTATCATGTGGATACTCCTCGATTACTTCGCCTTGCAAAACACTAAAGAACACTTGATCAAATGTTAACCGCTCTGCTTGTGTTTCTTCATCGGCATGATCCGTAATTCGAACTTTGTCTTTTCGTATAGCATCAATGATTTCGTCAATATTCACGGGCGTTTGCTCATTTCGGCATTCTAAGCTTTAATTGAAAACTGGTTTATATCCACAAATCTATTTTACTACAACACTTCAACCCGTCTTCCATCATCTGGCCCCGAATCTGGCCCCGAAAACATATATCCACTTTCAAATGATAGCCCGGCAAACACGAATCAGTCACTATACTGACAAAGGGAATAGCCTTTCATTTCATTAGAACACGGTTTGCGCTGATTAGGCGGATTTCCGCAGACGCTTTGCGTGCCGTTGGTATGCAAAGCAATCCGATATGTATCCGCTGACCGGTTGGTGCGTTTTAAAATCCTGCCCCGGAATCTTGAAAATATACGATTTACAAAAATGAAACTTTGTGACCGTGCTGAGTATATGGCAGAGACCCGCATAATGAAGAGCCGGATGAAGCTAAAGTCTCAAGTCCGGTTCGTGAGTGACGGCGGGGTCAGCGATGTCCCCTCCGACCATAACTTGTGCCGCTTTTTCTCTTGCCCCAAAATAAACGAGTGGAAAGCTATTTTTCTACGAGATGCAATCGTAGCCAACCTTCGAATTCTTCTCGACTTAATTTTCCCGAAGCTATTCGAAGAACAACTTGTTCCTGCTCATCCGTTGATGCTTTGATTTCGTGACCATTCAATACCAGAAAGACTTCTACCGCTGCATGTCCCGCTCGTTTATTCCCATCTACGAAAGGATGATTCTTGACTATTGAGTACCCCAGCGCAACTGCTTTTTCAATGATTGTGGGATAGAGCTCTTCTCCACCAAAGGTCATTCTTGGCTGCGCAATAGCCGATTCCAATGCCCCTATATCACGAATTCCTTTTGAGCCTCCAAATTTACGGATAAGCTCGCGATGAAGCTCAAGCACTTTGTTGAGAGTAAGATAGCGCATTACGATGCCAATCGATCGTAGAGTTCGCTATTCTTCTCAAGTATATATTTCACTGCGCGCTGATATTCCTCCTCAGGACGAGTAAGGATTTCTTCAATACTTATTCTGACCAATTCCTCTGGTGGAATATTGAGACGCCCAGACAACTTTTCCAAGGCACGCAAGCGATCATCAGGTAAGGATATTTGTAGTGTGCTCATGTAATCACCTCCGCTTAAAAGTCTACATTAAAACAATGAAATTAGCCAGTGGGCTTATGCCGAAGCTTGTAAGCAATGTTGCTAAGCGGCACAACGATGGCTTCACCAGCCGGGCGGGTTTCACCCTAACGCGGCTTTGCTCATAACCAACTTGACCAAAACCGCGCCGCTTACCCACGGGCGCCAGCCCGGTCTGTGTGCAAGCGGGGTTGGGCAGCGATTTTCTTCAGTTCCCTAGAAAATTTTTGAGATCAGCATATTTAATAATTCCTGCTTTACACATCTTCATTACTTTTTGGTGTATCGAGATTATCAGTAGAGAACCGAATTGCTACCCGTAAATATCTGTCAATTCTCCGTACTTTAAAGCGTAAATACATTTTTTGAGCAAACCAAGATACTAAAAATATCAAAGCACCTATCGGCAACGATATTGATGAAGATAAGTAAGGGAGGAAGTAATAAAAAATGGATAGAACACCAATTGATGCTAATGCGGCATTTATGATTATTACTATCACGTCACCTACACGGTATTCGATATAAAAACTCTGAGGGTCAATATATGGCCTATCATCTCTTGGCTCGAAAGGAAGGTACGGTTTTATTTCACTATCGAGTTTCAAAAACCAAAAACGTATACGCCCAAGACGACGGTACAAACTGGTCATCGCATGGAAATAATAAATCAATTGATTAAGAACTGCTATGCCCAATAACAATAGCAGAAAAGCAGCTATAGTTATAATAATCGGTAATGATGTTATATTCACATAATCCATCAATCCGGCTGAACTCGCTATCACGGCAGCAACAATAACCAGATAAAAGTTCACACGACTTGTTTTAGCATCTTGATATACTCTGATTTCAGCGCAAGATGAATTATATTCCGCAATCATAAAGCTTACTGATGATTCTCTATTCACTTCTGCTTTTATGTTAGTCATTTTTGTTCCAATTTGACCCTTCGCAATTCTCGCTGCCCAACAGGAGCATAACCAGCGGGGCGGCTTTGACCCTGACGCGGCTTTGCCCGTAACCAAATGCCTGAAAATCGCGCCGATTCGCGCGGGCGATAGCCCGGTCTGCTTCATGATGGGTTAGTTGCCGCACAATTATTATCATCAGTCTTCTTCGAGGTTAAACAATTCGGTCAACCTTTCAATGGTAAATTTATTTCTTAGTTTGCAGGCAGAATTTTGATTCGCAAACATACCCTTTTCCCATATTGTTTGCTCTAACGGAACAGTTCTTACCCACTCCATACGAACCAAATACTCAGATAATTCTTCATTCTCAGCATTTTTAGCCATATTGGGAGCTTCTAAAGCTAACTCTAAAATTGGCTTCTCTTCTCCATCAATCTCGACAACAAAATCTCTAACCCTTACCGCTTTTTCTTTTACAATTCCCACACCAACATACCCATTTTTTGGAACACAAACAAAAACTCTCGCACCAGGTGGTAAATGATGGAGAGTGTTACTATACCATTTACCTTGACCAGCAGAAATGAACCCATATTTTTGGCAATCTGACCAATTTCTGAGTTCGCCTACGCCTAGCGACGCATACCAATCACGGCCATTCCAAATTTCTTTCTTGCTTCTCGGTGATTTACTTGATTGTATTTCAGCCTGGCTAGGATCAATCAACCAAGTACGTGACAAATACTCATTCCCATGATCTTTGAAATAACGGAAGAACACCGCATTAACTGGTACGCTAAATCCAGACGACAAATAATCAATGATTCGTTCTGTACTATTATCAAGTTCAAATGAAACGATCAAAAGACGGAGATTTTCATTCAATCTTTCAGGTGGGTCTATTTCAAATCGTTCTGAAAACGCCTGCTCAAATTTCCTGCCTGGGTTATTCTCTGAATAAATTGAAGTTATTTCTTCGTATGATAAGTTTTGCGCCCATGATGCATAATCGAGCAGTTGAGCAACTACATCTCTTGAAGTTCGATTCCTTTTCAGTTCAATTATTACCAAATCGCCTTGAGAATCTATTGCTAGCAAATCAATATATTTTCCATAGGCTGTAGATTGTTGCCTACCTATAACCATAATATTGGGATCAAGCAATCCAATATTTTGATCTAAAATAGTTTCAAGCTTCTTTTCTGTCTCAATTGATGAAAACTCTACTCGTTCTATCTCATCATTGATGCACCATATTCCAACTTCTATCGGCATCAAAATCCTCCTTCTTCAGGCAACTAACCCTTAAATAGACTACAAATCAAGAGTCTAAAATTGAAAATTACGACAAATAAAAAGTCCAATATACCCAAAAGTAGCCAATTGCCGCAAAATTGCATTATATTGTCCATAATAGAATTTTATCCGTCAAATTTGGGGCATAAAAAGGATTCAATCTATCAACTTGCATTTGCTTGTACATCCCCAAAACGACATATCCTGTTCATCAGTATACCATAAGGGAACTCAACAATGGTACCTGAGTCCCCCAAAAACCTTTGCCCGCAAGTATCCCTCCGCACATCGCACCCCGCACATCGCACCCCGCACCCCGCACCCGCACCCGCCCCCCATCACTCACAGCGTTGCCGAAAAATACCCTGCAACTCGGTGAGAGCAGCAATAGCCTCCTCCCTCTCATCGGGGCAAATC
>JAYELX010000056.1:0-2319 GCA_034717875.1 Chloroflexota bacterium
CCGTCTACTTCTACTCGCTGCTCTCTTTCTCGGATTCTACGCCCTCGCGCTGACTCTCTCTCCAGTAGTCAGTGCGCGCTCATGGGACGTGGATTTCCGCTGGGAACATTGGGCCGGCTACACCGTTTGGGTTGTGGGCTTCTTCGTTACCCACCGGCAAAGCTCCCGCCTGCTGCCAAAACGAGACCCTTTCCTGCTGCCCATCATCTCCATGCTGATCGGCTGGGGGCTGCTCACCATCTGGCGACTGAGCACGTATTTCGGCCTGCGCCAAACCATCTGGCTGGGCATCGTCATGGGGGTACTCATCTGGGGATTGCGACTGCCCTCCCCGCTCAAGACATTGCGCCGCTACAAATACATCTGGCTGACCGGAGGGCTGATCATCACGGCCCTGACCCTGATCTTCGGCACCAACCCCATGGGCACAGGCGTGCGTTTGTGGCTGGGCTGCTGCGGAGTCTATTTCCAGCCATCCGAACCGCTCAAGCTATTATTGATCGTCTATTTATCATCCTACCTGGCCGATTGGCAACTCTCACTCAACACTCCCCGCTCTCGCCAAATATCCCCGAACGGAAACAAGCCCCACACACGCATCCACATTCTCACCCCAACACTAATTATGACTGGCCTAGCCCTGCTGTTGCTGCTCGTCCAGCGCGATTTAGGCACGGGCTCGATATTCATCTTCATCTACTCGGTGATGATATACACAGCCACCGGCTGGCGATTGATCCCCATTTTCAGCGTGGTGGGATTAGGCCTTTCCGCTGCGGCGGGCTATAGCCTCTTTGATGTGGTGCGTCTGCGCGTGGATGCCTGGCTCAACCCCTGGCTCGATCCCAGCGGACGTTCGTATCAAATCGTGCAATCGCTCATCGCCGTCGCCAATGGCGGCATCTTCGGGCGCGGCCCCGGGTTGGGGCATCCATCCCTGGTTCCTGTGGCCCACTCCGACTTTGTCTTTGCCGCCATCTCCGAAGAAACCGGGCTCGTGGGCGCATTGGGGCTGCTGCTGCTCATCGGTCTGTTGGCACAGCGCGGCCTGCGAATTGCCCTCAACGCCAAAGACCCCTTCCAGAGTTATTTGGCCGCTGGACTGACCACCCACATCGTCGCCCAAAGCATCCTCATCATCGGCGGAAACCTGCGCCTGCTGCCGCTCACCGGCGTGACCCTGCCCTTTGTCTCTTACGGTGGTTCATCGCTGCTGACATCCTTCGTTGCTCTTTTGCTGCTTCTGCACATCAGTGATACGTCCGCGCCGCGCGCCACGCACACCGCATCTCCCACCCTCGTAATCCAAATCTCCGCACTTCTCCTCACCGCCATCGCTGCCGCCGCCATCGTCACCGGCTGGTGGGGGTTCTACCGCGGCCCCGACCTGCTCACCCGCACCGACAATCCCCGCCGCGCCATCGCCGATAACCACGTCCCGCGCGGCGCGCTGCTCGACCGCTACAACACACCCATCGTCGAAACCATCGGAGAACCCGGTTCATACACCCGCCGAGTCACAATTCCCGAACTCGGCCCCCTGCTCGGCTACAACCATCCCGTCTACGGTCAAGCGGGTCTCGAAGCCAGCCTCGACCCCTACCTGCGCGGCCTGAGCGGGCAAGACGCTCTCACCATCTGGTGGCATCATCTCATCTACGGCCAACCACCCCCCGGCCTCGACGTGCGCCTAACCCTCGACCTCGAATTACAAAAAACGGCCGATGATCTGCTCGGCGATCACACCGGCGCGTTGATTTTATTGAACGCCGAAAGCGGTGAAATTTTAGCTATGGCGTCCCACCCAACTTACGACCCCAATCAAATAGATAATGTGTGGAATGGGCTGATGCAAGACCCCCACTCCCCGCTGCTGAATCGCGCTATGCAGGGACAATACTCAAGCGAGGACTTGTTGAGGATTCTGTTCCCGGATGGATTTTCTACCTCCCAGCTTAAACCTGTTCCCGTGCGCCTGCCCGGAGGTGAATCAGCAGTATCGGAAACGGTATCCAGCCCCATGGGAGTTGCGCTCATCGCTGCCGCATTAGAGCATCAAGGTATTGTGCCAACCGCACACATCGTGCAAGCATATCATCATCCCGAAAATGGCTGGATTTTATTGCCTCCCGCCGGGGAATCTACCAAAATCACAATCCCCGCAAAAACTTCCCCCTGGAGCCTGACCATGACCCCCGCCAACGAAAAGCTGACCTGGCACCTGAGCGGCGCAAACTCGCTGGCGTTAGTGATCGCTTTAGAAGAAGAAAATTCCCCTCTGGCAGAAGAGATCGGGCAGGCAATGTTGGCCGCGGCGAA
>JAYELX010000056.1:2419-3794 GCA_034717875.1 Chloroflexota bacterium
GTGGTATACGAAAGCGATGCTAGGGTGTTTGCGCGTTTCAGACTGCAAGCTTGGAACCAATATCAGGGTGAGCGTATTGCTATCCGGCGGCACGATGCCCAGGGCATACGTGTGGCACTACGGAGTTTTTATGATGATGACCCCAGCAGATAAGGATGTAGTTCGTCGTAAGCTAAATAGAATTATCAAGTGTCTCCAGCGCATAAAGGAGGCCGAGGAAAAAACCCTGGACGATTACTTGTCTGATCGGGATTTGCAATTTATCATGGAGCGGCAATTGGAGCTTGCTATTGGCGCGGCAGTGGATTTGAACGTCCACGTCATTGTGCAATCTGGGATGGGCACACCCGCCGATGCTTATACTTCGTTCATCGAGCTTGCCCGGCATACGGGAGCAATCCCGATGAGTTTGGCAAGACAGATTGCGCCGGCCACCGGGTTGAGAAATCGTTTGGTACACGCCTATGAGGAGATTGATCAGGGGCTGGTTTATCAAGGGCTTCACACAGCATTAAAAGATTTCCCCCAGTATATTGAGGCAATTGAAGCGTATTTGAATGGCTGACGGTAAGGGGATATGCTCAACCCGTTCACGCCATAGGCTCCCAATGCGGATGCACGTCATACCGTGCCGTAGACATGCAAAGCAAGGTACGCAAAGCGAAGCGAGCGAAGCAATCCGCGTTAATCTGCCTAATCAGCGCAATCCGCGTTCTATTTATAACAAATCTTCGCGAGCTTCGATAAACCAGGGGTGTATCACCCGTAACTGACTGCGCCGCTTCCACAAGTAGTTCAGGTATTCCAGTATCGCAGCGTTTAATGATTCTGCCAGTGCTGCGATTATTTTGCTTAAGTAGGGGGGCTTGCCATCTTGATCCCACGCAATTTTATCAGCAAGAAATACTACTTTATCCATGCGCGTAGCTTTAGCTTTCAAAGTTGTGTGACATCTGATAGCGTTCAACACCTCAATATCCGTGATGTCAAATATTTCTCTCGCTAGAATCACAGAGAGTTTTTGATGAATGATCATTGGATATTGGATTTCTTCCGCTAATATTTCCACCCTCTGACTGCGAGCAAAGTCGATGCGCTTTTGGTTTGGTATAACCACACTGATATCGTGCAAATATCCCGCCTGTTCCGCTTTTGAGAGACTGGCATCAAACTTGGCAGCTAATTCTTTTGCTTTGGCTGCAACAGCTGCGCAGTGTTCAGCAGTTTTTTGATGACCAAATGAAGCCAGGAATCGGGGCACATCTTCGGCGATATTACCTGTTCCGTTAAATTCACCGACGTAACTTTTGAGCATAACCATCATTTACTTTGTTACCGCTACCCATATCTCATCCTTGTGATGTTGGCTATTAGT
>JAYELX010000056.1:3894-5476 GCA_034717875.1 Chloroflexota bacterium
TCTGCAAAGCATTTTCCTACTCAGTTGAACCACGCCTCAATTCCTGATTCGTTATTTGTTTAAGAACTCCAAAAACTCCGCTGCCGAGATAATGAGAATACCGCCAACACGTTCTAGGGAAAGCAAATCGTCATCACCACTGACGATCACGTCGGCTTGACTAACCACGGCACAAGCAATGACGCGGTCGTCGTCGGGGTCGCGGCAAATGCTGGGGATTGTATCAGGCAGATCGACACATTCGCTCAAGGCCATCACCAAAGCCACAAAACGCTTTCGCTCCGCCTCGGAACAGTAGCGTTGTAATTTTGGGTATCGCAGCACGCGATTGAGTTCTTCCAGCAATTCGGGCGCAGTCACCAGAGAAAAACACTGCTGGCGGAGGTGTTGTTCGATCAGCGTGGCAATGGGGGGACGGTGGGTTAGTAAATAGCTAACGAGGATGTTGGTATCGAAGACCGCGCGGGTCATGAAGTGCGAGTCTCTTGGACAGCTTCAGCAATCAAATCGTCCGCTTCTTGGCCAGGAATATCTGCTCGCGTGCTGACTTCCTCGGCGATGGCCTGAAGTTCGTCTAACCAGGCAGCGCGCTTTTGTTGTTGGGCCTGCCAATCTTGATAGGCTTTGAAGTCGTCATAAGGAATCAGCACGGCTTGAGGGGCATCATAGGTGCGCACAATAACTGGTTTTCCATTCATTTGCACTGTGTCTAATACTTCCCGTACTTTTCGCCGCAGATCGGTGGATTGAACCGTTGTTATCATTTTAAGCCTCCAATGTAGCACAAGAATAGTATATTGTTGTGCCATTGTATCACGAATGTCGACATGGCTCGAAAAACGGTTTAGATTTGACTGATAATTTACGTGACGCAGGCGACAGTCACTTTGTCAAATCGCGTTGTAGCTACTTCCTGAACCGTTGAAGTGATGAATCTCAGTATTTTCTCTTCTGGCGAAAGTGACTGTCACCTTTCTCGTTGCTCTGCCACACGGCTGCACGGTGGGTGCCCATCTGGAATGCATCCACACTCGCTTCGCTGTGCGTACCTTCGGTATTGAGTGCTTCGCATGCGCGGTGACGGCAAGTCAAAATTTAACCCCGTTTTTTACGCCGAATCAGTGCTAGGGGGTTGGTGTGGGCGTGCGGGTGGTTTTTGGCGTTTTGGTCGCTGTGGGGGTGATTGTGGGCGTGGGAGTCAGCAACCCGTCGACATTGATGATGACATTCACAACTTCGCCAAACATGCCCAGTTTACCTAACTCGACGTCATTGTAAATCACGTACAAACCGGCTCCATTACCCGAGAGAATCTCTATTTCCTCATTCCCGGCGAAGGCGTAGGTAGCCCCGGGAAGCACGCGACCATCGAATTCGACTTCGTCGTCCACAGTGACGCGCAGATATGCTCTTTGGTGAACCACAATTTGCACGCGTATTGCTCCCACTGTTTCGTCCAACCTTGGCGGGGCTTGAGTTTGTGCGGGGGCTGCTTCCCCGGCCTCGGTGTCAGAAGCCTCTTCCAAAGGAGCGAAAACAGCCTCTGTCGGTGTCGGCGCGACAGAAGCTGTTGGTGATGGCA
>JAYELX010000057.1:0-5470 GCA_034717875.1 Chloroflexota bacterium
AAATCAATCAAATGATGGGAGAAGTAAATTTCTTTATTGCACTACATAGGCCTGAAAGCGACACTATCGAAATCCCCTATATCGAGGACGGTACACAAAACGCATCGATAGCTCCATTCCCATTGGGAAAAGGCTTAACGTCCATTGTCATCCGCTCCAACCAACCCCTAATGCTGATTGAAGATACAGCCAATCGCAGCCGTGCTTTGGGAGCTATTGTCACCGAAAGTGGTGCTGCGAAATCTTGGCTAGGTGTGCCTCTCATGATCAAAGACGAAACCATCGGTGCTTTGGTCGTCCAAGATATCGAACATGAACATCGTTTCGACGAGGATGATATGCAGCTATTGACCACCTTAGCTTCAGTGGTTGCTATCGCGGTACGAAATGCTCACCTACTTGAAGACTCACACGAACAAGCAGAACGAGAGCGAAAACTCTTCGAAATCACAACTGACATCAGACATGCGCCCAATATGGGCAGCATCCTACAAGCAACCGCTAAAGAAATCAACGCTGCCTTAGGAGCTAGACGTACTCATATTAAAATAGAAATGGAACCTTCACCCCTCACTGAGTCCGCCGAGGAGGAAATCGAAGCATGACCTCACTCTTTGACCGCTTGCTGGCCCCCTACCGCCAAAGCAATATGACTGAGATACAGTATTGGCGTGAGCGCATTATTAACGCCGTGCTGATCGTCACGTCCATTACTGGCGGCATTGCATATATCATCAACTTAATTCCAGCTTTGAAGGCTGGGTCATCAAGTACTGCAATCATCTATACCCTAATCTACGGAAGCATGCTCGTTGTCACCGTCATCCGCCGGATTCCATTTGTGGCCCGGGTGGGGACTTTTTTAGCAGCGCTATATTTTGCTGGTATTGCTTCGGCCCTCGCCTATGGGTCAGCCGGCGATGTGCGTATCTGGTTGATTGGTGTTTCACTATTAACCACCGTCTTTTTTGGTGCTCGCGCAGGGATTATCGCCTCGGTTTTCAATACTGGGACATTGTTATTAATTGGATTGCTCATGAACCAGCACCTGATTCAAGCTCCGGATATCAGGGAATACGTGGATCTAACAAAAATGTTCCCATGGACATCCACGAGTGTCCCATTTTTAGTCGTTAGTATTTTAGCAGCAATATCCTTTAGCGTGATCATCAACAGCCTGAAAACAAACCTACAAAAAGCTAACAAACTGTCAACTGACCTGGAACATGAGCGCGTGCAATTACAAAACCGCGCCCAAGACTTGGAACGTCGCGAGACACAAATTCGGACCGCAGCAGAAATATCTCACGCCATCAGTGTGGAGCTTGACACCGAGAAAATCTTTCACCAGATCGTAACTCTGGTTAAAGAACGCTTCAATTTATATTATGTTGGCGTTTTTATGCTTGATGACCAGGGACTGTTCGCTATTTTGAAAATTGGTTCTGGCGAAGCAGGCCAAAAAATGGTCGCCGACGGGCATAAATTGGCCGTGGGAGGGGCATCAATGATTGGTTGGGCCACTTCACACCGGCAGGCGCGGATTGCACTGGATACCGGTAAAGAGGCAGTTCGCTTCCAAAATCCCTATTTACCCTTAACTAGATCAGAATTAGCATTGCCCATCATTAGCAAGGATCGTGTGCTTGGAGCCATGACGGTACAATCCAAGCGGCCCGATGCATTCGACGAAAATGACATTATTGTTTTACAAGGCATTGCCAACAGCTTGGCAACAGCTATCGATCATGCCCGCCTTTTAGATCAAACCAAAGAAAGCCTGCAAGAAGTTCAGGGCCTGCATCGACAATACCTGACTGGCGCCTGGGATGATGTTATCGCCCGAGAAGATGAACTCAGCTACTCAGTTGAAGATGCGACCAAATTCATCGAAGGTGATCCCACTATCATCGAAGTGCCCCTCATCTTGCGAGACCAGATCATCGGTGCTATCACCGTCGAACGCGGTGAGGAGACATGGTCGCCCCAGGATGAAGCCTTCCTGGAAAATATTGCTTTACAAGCAGCGCTGGCACTCGAGAACGCGCGCCTGGTAGAACATACTCAACGCAATGCCCAGTACAACCGCACAATAGCTGAAATCACCCGCCAAATTTGGACATCAACTGATGTGGACACAATTTTACGCACATCTCTTCAGGAATTAGGACAAACCTTGCAAGCATCAGATGGATTGATCCAACTCAATGTTTCTGGCGATCAAGAGGAAGCATAGAAAAAGAACAGCGGCAAGAGGTGATGGTCATATAGTTAATGATTAATCTAGATGTGCATTGCATCTGCTCTTGATGCATTGCACATAGGATCGCCAGAAAACATCCTGTATTCACCATCTCGCAGGTGCAATGCACCACAGCAGCAGGATTGACATCGGCGCCTACTCAGGCACGATTACTCGCAGGTGCAGCGCAATCCTAAATTGCACGCACTTCCAAAGTGCAATGCACCTACTACCGTAGGCATTACAATTTGATTTTGCGCAATTACGCTTAGAGCTACTACCGATTAAATTAAAAGGCACCTATGTCTTTAGCAACAGAAACAACTCAACCTATCTCTTCAAAGTTCCAGGGACGGATTTTACGAACGTTCATGCTAGTGGTTTTACCGCTAGCTATCCTGCCTATTATCATTATTGCCAGCATATTTGTTATGCGGGCAAAAAACATCATCCTCGAGCAATTTGACATTCAACTCAATGCAAATAGCGATATATTAGCAAATGACATCGAGAGCTGGCTAACCACAGGAAATATCCGCTTAGATGCTGCCACCCACCAGCCATCGCTGCAAGAAGCCTTGGATCAAGCATTAACACCCGGATTTCAAGAAACTACAGAATTTGCTGCCAGGCGCGAATATATCTTGACTACGTTGCAGGCTATCAATCACAAAAGAGGCACTGTCACATTCGACGACTTTCTGATTGTCACGCCATCCGGAGAAGTTCTGATTTCATCCAACCAGCAATGGGAAAAAAGCAATATAGCAAACACAGAATATTTTCGCACTCTGACCGAAGCATCTGACTCCCTGGCTTATTACGCCCCTAAACCGCTGACCAGTGACCAATTAGTAATCTTCACTCACGTTCCCTATCAACATAAGGAAAGCTCAACCGCTCATATTCTAGGAATCCTCAATCCACTAAAATTGCAAGCCGTTCTCGAATCCGCTGTTGACTACGACCCAAACATCAGTAGCTACATCATCACAAAAAACGAACGCTTTTTCGATATTGATCCCCACAAAGGAGATCTAAGAATCCTGGAACCTTCAGCAGATCAAACCGAAAAACTACTGCCTTTGGAGGCTCAAAACATCCCCGGCAGCAATAACAATCAAACCAAAGCCATCTCTCTGCGAACTTTCGATCACACTCAGGTAATCGCTAATTACAGATGGATTCCCTCGCTTAAAACAGGGTTGGTTATCGAGATTCCCGAGACTGTCGTCTTCCAACAATTACGCTCGATAATCCCCTTCGCAATTGCAATCCTTGGTTTCTTGGTGGTCTTTCTGGGCATAAGCTTATTACTTGCTACCCGACGGCTAGTAGGCCCTATCCAAACACTGACGCAAACTGTCCAAGCATTCAGGCAAGGCGATTGGGACCAGCACGTAGCGGTAAAACAAAACAACGAGATCGGGCTGCTATCTTATACGTTCAATCAAATGGCCGCCGAGCTTTCGAATCTCTATCACAGTATGGAAACACAGGTAAAAGAACGAACCAACGAGCTGCAAACCCGAAGCTCTCAATTCGAGGCCACAGCACAGGTTGCCCGCGCCTCAGCCGCGATTCGCGACATCGACACACTACTGATCAACACCACCAAATTGATCTCGCAATACTTCGGCTTTTACCATGTAGGCATTTTCCTATTAGACGAGAACAAACGATATGCCATCTTGCAAGCGGCTAACAGCGAAGGCGGCCAACAGATGCTCGCCCGCGGACACAAACTGAGGGTAGGGCGAACTGGGGTTGTTGGATATGTCGCTGAAACTGGTTTGGCCCGCATAGCCTTGGATGTTGGTGCTGATCGCTACTTCTTCGATAACCCCAACCTCCCTGAAACACGCTCGGAAGCGGCTCTAGCTTTGAAAATTCAAAACCGCGTCATCGGTGTATTGGATGTACAATCAAAAGAATCAGAATCCTTTAGCGAAGCCGACACCGAAGTGCTCCAAATCATGACTGATCAAATTTCCCTGGCGATAGAAAATGCCCATCTCCTCGACGAGGGCCAACGAACGATTCGGGAATTACAAAGCCTGTCTGGTGAATATATCCACCAGACGTGGGGGCAATATCTGGGTGATCAATCAAAAGCCTATCACTATGACCGCGTTCGAGTCGCTCCGGCATCCCAACATCAAATCACATCGATGGGAGCTATTCAACAAAATCAAATCCAAATGCGTAAAGATAGCGATGGAGGTCAAATATTAACCATCCCGATCGTTTTTCGGGAACGCTCCATAGGCTCCATCGCCCTGCGGAGGGATTCGGATGAGCCTGTTTGGACATCCGACGACCAAGAGCTGGCCCAGGAGGTATCCATACAAATCGCTGTGGCTTTGGAAAATGCCCGTCTGCTCGAGAAATTTCAAGACCGCGTAACTCGTGAGCAATTATCCCGAGAGATCACCGAAAAAATGCAGTTAGCTACAGATATGGATGACTTGGTTCAAAGTACGATCCAAGATATATCCTCCGCATTATCTGCATCCGATGTGGTTCTACACTTAGGAACAGAGGCCGAACTCCAAGATAGATTAAACCCATCGAGCTTGCCAGGAGATAATCAACAATGAGTGGCATGGTTCAAATCCTTGACGAAATCTTCATCGAGAATTTTTCTGATGAAGCCCCCACCTGGGATTGAGAGGAACAAGAAAATGATTGAGTGGTTGCGAAAAATCGTTATTCCAGACTTCGACGACGAAGAGCTGAACCGTCAAGCCTTCAATCTGAACGTGATTCTGCTGATTACTTTCATAGTGATGCTCTTGGGCATCATCACCATGCTATTCCAGATCGGCAAGCGGCCTTTAGCTTATATGCTGCCCAACATGCTATTTATTATCGGGGCAGCTCTGTTTCTGGTGGTTTGTTATTACCTATCCAAGAGGGGACGCGTTCAGGCAGGCAGTATTACCTTTGTGGCTATGATGACAGTAGCCTGTATTGGGGCAGTTATAGTTGGAGGCACGCAAGGTGCTCTTCCGGTTATTCTGGTGATACCTCTTGCTGCTGCCAGTATCACTTTGGGCGGCAATGCCAGCATGGCTTTATCCATATTAAGCTTGGCTACACTAATAAGTGTGGGACTTATGGAGCGCAGCGGCATCATCAATGTATCGTATTCATCGCCAGAAACAACTATCTTGCTAAATATGGTCGACGTGGGATTCGGACTTGTCTTCGTCACATTGAGCATCT
>JAYELX010000058.1:0-5465 GCA_034717875.1 Chloroflexota bacterium
GTAATGATGGTTGGAATACGGAACGGCTGGGCACCCAGATTGGTTATCTGGAGGGGACATCCTTCCCCACCTGGGAGGGCAACACTGTCCTGACAGCGCACAATTACACATCCGATGGTCTACCCGGCACCTTTGTTGACCTCGGTTCTCTGACATGGGGCGATCAAGTCATCTTGGACGCCCATGGTAAAAAATACATCTATGAGGTGCGTGTATCGAAATTTGTCTCGCCGCAGGATTTCTCCATCCTGGAAAGCAAAGATCGCGACTGGCTGACCCTCTTCACTTGCCATCAATATGATGAAGCTAGCGAGCAATACCTGTGGCGTCAGGTTATCCAGGCTGTGCTTATCAACGTCGAATCGCTAGATTAACAAAACCGAATCTTTCATCGAAACCAAAAAAAGCCCTGCTTGAATGAGCAGGGCTTTTTTACTAGTAAGCGTTCAAGGGGTTTGAATAGACCGCATATTTCCGCTGATTGGGCGGATTTTTATGATTATCTCTCTGCGTCTTCCCATCTCCCCATCTCTGCGTTAAATTACGACTATCACGTTTTACTCGTGCCAACGGCGTAGGCACGTAACCAGGGACGCTTCGCGTCAAGCTTCTTGCTAGTTTTCCCCATCTCCCCGTTAAAGTTCAAAAGGTTGATACTCGCGCTCCAACTCGCTGCGGAATTGGGACTCACTATCTCGCAGGTGCAATGCACTTTCGAAGTGCAATGCACCTGCTATTTGAAAACTTGATCATACTCGTGCCTACGCTCCGCGTTGGCACGCAACCTGGGACGCTCCGCGTCAAGCTTCCTGCTAGTTTTCCCCATCTCCCCGTTAAAGTTCAAAAGGTTGATAATCGCGCTCCAACTCGCTGCGGAATTGAGACGTGTACAGCCGATAATAATGGCCTTGTTGACGGAGTAAATCGGCATGTGTTCCCATTTCTGTGATCTTACCCTCTTCGATGACCAGAATTCTGTCGGCGCGCTTGATTGTGGAGAGGCGGTGTGCGATCACAAAGCTGGTGCGCCCCTCCATCAGATTCTCCATGCCTCTTTGGATTAATGCTTCGGTTAGCGTGTCCACCGAACTGGTGGCCTCATCCATGATGAAAATATCCGGTTGGCGCAGAACCGCGCGCGCCAAACTGATAAGCTGCTTCTGTCCCCCCGAGAGCAGGCCGCCGCCCTCGCCGACTTCATTCGCGTATCCTTTTTCCAGATTGATGATGAAATCATGCGCCCCAGCCAATTTTGCCGCTTGTTCGATTTCTTCATCGCTGGCATCCAGCTTGCCGTAACGGATATTTTCGCGAATGCTGCCGGAGAAAAGGTGCGGAGTTTGAAGCACGATTCCAATCCGAGATTGGATGGCGTGCAGCGACAGCTGGGTGTAGTCGTTGCCAGCAATAATGATCTTGCCGCGCGTCGGTTCGAAGAATCGGCTCAACAGGTTGATGATGGTCGATTTTCCTCCACCCGTTGGCCCCACCAATGCAATCGTCTCACCATGCTTGATGTGCAAATTGAAATCTTGCAAAACTGGATCATCGTCTTCGTAGTGAAAATCAACCTGCTCGAAGTGAATATCCCCCTGGATCGTACCGGGGTCAGATGCGTCGGGTTGGTCGGCTATGTTGGGAACAGAGTCGATCAGCGAGAAGATGCGCTCAGCAGAAGCGATGGCGCGCTGCATTTCGGCATAAACGCGGGCCAAATCCTGAATCGGCCAGATCATGAAGACAATATAAGAAACAAAAGCCTGAATCCCGCCGATGCTCATATTGCCAACCTGTGCTTGAAGCCCTCCATACCAGACGATGCTGCCTAACGTCAGTGCGCTGATTATTTGTACCATAGGCAAGAATAGCGCAGAAAGCCAGGCGGCGCGATACCCAGATCGATACATCTCGCTGGTTAGCTCGTCGAATTCGTTTATGTTGCGGCTTTCCCGTCCGAAGGCTTTCACTACTCGTACCCCAGTTATGTTTTCATTGTATGATCCAGTAATCTTCGAGTTGATTTTGCGGACTTTACGATATTCGACGATGATCTTTTTCTTGAACTGCGCTGCGACTATTATCAGAACGGGGATCATAGTAAAGACAATTAACCCCAGCCGCCAGTTGATCTTTATCATAAAGTAGCTGGCCGTAATTATGTTCATCGAACCCCAGGTAATATCCAGCAACCCCCAGGTGACCAGTTGGGCCACACGCTCAGAATCGGACGTCACCCGCGACATGATCCAGCCCACCGGCGTGCGGTTGTAATACGAAAGCGACAACTCTTGCAAGTGGTTGAACATTTTTTTGCGCAAGTCGTAGCGGACGCGCTCGCCTAATACACCGGTCAAATATATAAAACCGAAAACACCGACAGCTTGCACCAGGATCAATGACCCGTAGCGGGTGACAATATTTACCAACGCATTGGTATCTCTGGCGATAATTCCCTCGTCGATGATGCGTTTGCTGAGAAAAGTGAAATACGAATCGAGTATGGACACCAATGCGATCATGCTGACAAAACCAATCAACCAGGGCCAATGAGGCCAAACTTGTTTAAATATGCGCAGGATGGTTTGTCCGTTGAATTCTGTGGTAAATTCTTCTTCTTCGAAATAGGGTGAACTCATAGTGTGCCCTCAATACTTCTCAAGCTGGTCTTCGCGAAGCATACTCTCTCATTTGCTCAAGCCGGTCTTCGCGAAGCACACTTCTTGAGTGCCAGACCGTGCGCAGGTGACTCGGTCAGGTAGCCCTGCGGATATGCTGCGCGAAGACCAGTCACAGCGAGTCGGAAACCGGTCACAGCGAGTCAGGAAACCAGTCACAGCAGGTTGTAATTTCTAAATTCTATTTTGAGACTCAATGCTTAGAGCAAGTTCTTGTTTTAACTCGGCCTCGATGCGTGTTTGGATATCGAATATGTTTTGATATGTGCCGCCTTGCTGCATCAATTCTGCGTGCGTGCCGGTTTGGACAATCTTTCCATCATCTAATACAACGATAAGATCAGCCACCATCACGCTTTGGATGCGATGGGCGATGATGAAGGTGGTGCGGTTTTGCATCAATCCTTCTAATGCGCCTCGGATATCGGCTTCGGTTTCGATATCCACCGATGATGTGGCATCATCGAAAATCAAGATTTTTGGATTTTTGATGATGGTGCGCGCTATAGCGATGCGTTGTTTTTGCCCCCCTGAGAGGGTGACCCCTTTTTCCCCAACCATAGTCTCATATCCGTCAGGGAAGCTTATAATCGTTTCATGCACCGCGGCCGCGCGGGCGGCGGATTCGACCTCCTCGTCTGAAACCTCACCGTCTATGCCATAGATGATATTTTCGCGGATAGTGCGTGAAAACAGGAAAGGGTCTTGTTCCACAATTCCTATTTGGGTGCGCAAGTATTGGCGCGAGTATCGATTTAATTCCACTCCGTCCAGCTTAATGCTGCCGTCGGTATATTCGTAGAAACGAGGCAGCAAATTGGCAAGCGTGGTTTTCCCCGAGCCGGTCGAGCCTAAAAGGGCTACAATTTGCCCCCTCTCGCAGCGAAAGCTGATATTTTGAAGCACTGGATTGTTTTCTTCGTAGCCGAAGGACACATCATTGAAGATAATTTCTCCGCGGCTTCCGTTTGTGGGGATGTAATCTCCATCAGTCAGCGACACGCGTTCTTGGCGGATGACTTCGGTGATGCGTTTGAACGAGACCAGACCGGTGGACATTTGAATGATCAACCGCCCCATGTTGCGAATCGGCCAGATGATCCAGATCACCATTCCAGCGTAGGATAGGTACGTGCCCACAGAGATGTCTCCATTGATAGCCATGCTGGCACCGATGAAGAATCCGGCCAGCATTTGCCCCCCTGTCAGAATGTCGGACACGGGCCAGTAGAGCGAGTGCATCGTCAGCAGTTTTCGGCCTCGCAGAAACTTTTCCCAATTTTCGGTGTCGAATTTGTCGCGTTCGTAGGGTTGACGGGCAAAAGCCTTGACGACTCGAACGCCTGTTAGGTTTTCTTGCAACCTGTTGGAAAGTACCGCCTCTTGTTCTTGGTAGGCTTCGTAGGCCTTAGAAACGCGTTTGAAAAAGAAGTAAGAGAGCAATACGGTGAAGGGCACGACAATAATGGAGTATAGAGCCAGTTTCCAATTCAGGTTCAACAATACGATCAAGTTGACCACGAATAACAAGAAAATACGTCCCGCGCCGATGGCTTGGTCGGCGAAGAAGCGGCGCACAGCATCGATATCTGATGTCGAGCGTTGGATCAGCTCTCCGGTTTTGCTTTTGTCGTGATAACTGAACGAGAGTCTCTGAATGTGGTCGAAGATGTAATTTCGTAATCGCCGGGCAATACTTTCCGACGTGCGGGCAGCCAGAGACCCGCTGAAGAAGGTGAAGGTTCCCGTCACAGCAGCTAAACCCAGAAATCCCAGCGCTATCAGCGGCGGACTGAGTACGGATGTTTCGGTATCTATGATCGAATCCACAAAACGGCCCAACAGCAGATATGTTCCCGAACGGGCTGCTGCGGCTACGCCCAGGCTTAGAGTCGCGCCCAGATACGTCAATCGGTAATCTTGCATCAAGCGGAAAAGCCCGATTAGTGGTTTGTCAGAAAGGATTTTTTGTAGGTTCATGGGGGTTAGTAGGTTGGGGATTGGTATAGTGGTATTTGGTGTCTTGGCGCGCTACTGTGATCGGATTTCTGTTCCCTCTCCCTCTGGGATGGGTTGGTATATTGGTATGTTGGTGTATTGGTGTATTGGTGTATTGTGACCAGACTAGGTTGCACTGCTGCGACCAGCCTACGCTGCACTGCTGTGACCGGTCTTCGCGCAGCATATCCGCAGGGATACCTGACCGAGTCACTTAGGATGAAAATGTTCCCATTGATATAATTGTATCCTGGTTGGTTGCGATTATTTCGGCTTGCAAACTGCCGTGTGAGAGTTCTTGTAGCGCCGATTGGAATTCAGGAAACTGAGCCACCGCGAATTGGCACGTAATCGTCACGTTGGTTTTGAAGTCTTCAGCTTTGATCAAGCCGTGGTGTGACTTTGCCAGCCTGCGGACATTTTCGAAATATGAGTAAGGCATGTTGATTATGACGGTGTGAGTTGGCACTTTTTCCGCCCGCGGCGTGATTTTCAAAACAGCGCGCACGGCGTCGCCGTAAGCGCGCACCAGCCCGCCGGTACCCAGCTTGCTGCCGCCAAAGTAGCGCGTGATCACGACGGCGGCATCGCCCAATCCGCTGCCCTGCAGTACGGCCAAAGCAGGGCGGCCGGCTGTTCCCGATGGCTCACCGTCGTCGTTGCTGTGCGCCGTGACCGAAGCCCCATACCCGATCACGAAGATGGGCACGTTGTGGGTGGCATCATCGAATTCGGCTTTGATCCGAGCGATGAAGCTCCTAGCCGCCTCCACGCTGAACACAGGCGCGATAG
>JAYELX010000059.1:0-14065 GCA_034717875.1 Chloroflexota bacterium
GCTCGCTGGGTGACACTGGCAACACCACTCTGTCCAGCAAGATGCCGGATAGAGCCAATAGCGTCAGAGCACCCAATATCATGCCCAACACAACCAGCACCGCATTGCCAGGGCTGAAGAAGAGCGGAGCGAAAAACATAAGCGTCATCGTCATCGCCATACACGGCACGAACGGCATCAGCAAGACTGCCTTCAAGCGCGCCCGTTCCGACTCGATTACCCGTGTGCCCACGACAGCCGGGATATTGCAGACGAGGCCCATCAGCAACGGCAGGAACGACTTGCCGTGCAGGCCGATCTTGCGCATGGCGCGGTCCATCACGTAGGCCACTCGCGCCATATAGCCGATGTCTTCCAGCAACCCGAACAGGGCGAAGATGACGATCAAGAATCCCAAAAGTGCCAGCACTGCCATAACACCGAAGATAATCCCTTCCACTACTAGGCTGGATATCCAGGCCGGGGCGTTTACCAGCAGTGATGTGGCAACTGGCCCCAGCGACGAGACGCTGTTCATAATCCCCATCGAGATTGGCATCCCGATAGCCATTGCCGCTGCGATCGCAACGATCAAGATGCCCAGCATCGTGAACACGCCCCAGACCGGGTGCGTGGCGATGCGGTCGAACTTGCGCGTGCGGGTGATGACGCCCGCTTGGGGGCGCTTGACCGCGGCGCGGGTGGCGCGCTCGATCCACTCGTAGCGCCCGCCGGCCACGGCCAGTTGGGCGTCGCCATGCTTCCACAGGAGGCCCTCCACATTCGCCCAGCGCGCCGGGTCCAAGCTGCCCTTCATCATCTCTGTAACGATCTTGTCCCCCTCCAGTAGTTTGAGTACCACCCAATCCTCCGGGTAGGGGGGGCGGACGCTGCCCGCGATCTGTGCCCGCACGTCGTCCAGCAGGGTGCGGTAATCATCTCGTACTTTTGGTTTGTCAGGCGCGTACCCCACCCCGTCGCGAGCAACGTCGTGGACGACCGCCAACAACTCCTTCACGCCCTGGTTCTTGGCCGCCACCATGGGCACCACCCTGATCCCCGTCGCCTGCTCCAGCGCGCTGGGGTCAACGGGGCGTCCCTCCTGCTCGGCCACGTCTATCATGTTTAGGGCGATGATGACCGGCGCCGAAAGCGGCAGTAGTTCGGTCACCAGGTACAGGTTGCGCTCCAGCATCGCCGCGTCCGTCACCACGACCACCACGTCGGGCTGCTCCTCGATGATGAAATCGCGGGCGATGAGTTCCTCTGGTGAGTTGGCCGTCAGGCTGTAGGTGCCGGGCAGGTCCACCAACTGATAGGTGCTGCCGTTGGAAGTAGCGGTGCCGGTCTTTTGCTCCACCGTCTTGCCCGGCCAGTTGCCCACGTGCTGCTTGAGACCGGTGAGCACGTTGAACACTGTGGACTTGCCCGTGTTGGGTTGTCCTGCCAGCGCGATGGTAATCGTTTTTTGCTGTTCCATTTGACTTACCTCCTCTCTACTAATTTTCCAACTTGTATCTTCTTCGCCTCACCGCGTCCCAGCGCGACGTGGGTGTCGCGCACGACGACGATGAGGGGGCCACGGCGAAAGTTTTGTACCATCGCCACTTCTGTGCCTGGGGTGAAGCCCAGCGCGACTGCCCGGCTGACAAAGCCCCGGCCTCCGTTCAGGTCTTGCACCACCCCCACTGCTCCGCTTTCGAGTGAATTCAAAGGTGCCATTTTTTTCCTTCCTTTCTGGCTCAGTTGTTTGAGCCAGGGTATGATTTACAACCTTCAATCGTATGTGCTCTGGTCAACTACTCATAAACATCACCTCCTCATTCGGGTGACTAAAGATGGTTTTGCACAAGTAGATTTCCCGCCCCGCCTGCGCGCCCTTGGCCGTCAGTGCCCACACGTTGCCCTGTGTGTTGGTGGTGCAACTGCCGCCCAGCGGACAATGACGGCACTGACTCGCATCACACGCTCCGCCCACCGGCGTGATGTACCCCATCCGTGCCAGTCCCTGCAGCATCTGTTCCAACAAACCTGTACTCACGTCCAGTTGGCCGGCGATGGCGGCGTATGAGTGTACATTACCCTCCGTTGCCAGTCGTAACAGTCGCATCAACATTGTCGTCTCTTTTTTGGCATGGTTCAAATACAGTGGAAAACATCTTTGCAATTTTGGGTAGAAAGTCAACCGCATTGGCGTCGAAAGCGCTGGTTCAAGAAATAGCCGTCCTTGCGTAGTTCAAACAGTCGCCCAACAGCCTCTTTCACCGCAATGTGTAACTCCTGGCACTCATCGCGGGTGAAGGGAATTTGCACCGAGCCGTACTGCAAATGCACCACACCATCGCCGTGGTCTCCCGGGCATGTCTCGCCGTGTGTACATTCCATATCGCAGGGTTTGTTCAGAGCGGAGAGCAGAAAAGTCAGCCCCATGAAATCTCCCGGGCAGTAGACCAGCCTATGATCGCCCCAACTCAGGTGGATGAGATTGTATTCGCACAAATAGACGCGGTGCTGCTCGTCTTTCTCGGCCAGCACCTGATCGTGCCAGATCGGACTTGTATTGGGCTTGCTACCGTTATTGCCTTTCATCTTTCATCCTTCTGCCTGCGCCGGGTACTTTTCCCGGACGGATGCACTCTGGGTGGCTTGAGATCCATTTTAGCGATGATTCTGGTGGAAACCTTTAGAGGCTCGACAGGCGCAATAGAAAGGCAACGTTGTCATATTCCTCCGCCGGTTCTGTCGAGGTAACCTCTACCGGATAACCGGCGCGGGCAAGAGTGTTGCGGGCTAACCTGCATAACAGCCGGTGGGTTTCACTTTGATCCTGCGGCAAGGGACAACCGTGTCTCAGAGGACAGGTGGTGAAGTGGCAAGAAATTTGCGCCTCTCCGCGCGCGTAGCTGCAACGTCGCACCAGATCATTGTCGAGCAGAAAATCCATCAGAATAGCCAGTGTCTCCTGAAGGGACATACCGTACCTGATACTGGGCAGCCCGCGCCCGGCGAGCTTGCGTAGTTCGGCCCGGGCCGCAGCGACATCGTCAGGCAATCTGGACGGCTGTGAAGTGTTGGAAGAACCCCCTCCCCTTGAGACAATCCGCCGGTGGGGAGACAAGGCTGCATGCAGAGCCAGAGCCAGCAGCGTGACCAGCGCGCTCCAGCGGTGGACGGGGACACTCCATGCCGGGGGCGGTGAGCCGAGGAATTGCCCCATCCCGCTCAATAACGCAGCAGACAGGGCCAACATCGCCACAGCGCCGCTCAGTTCTCGCCCTACATTTAACCGTCTTCGCAGATGGGCGTCGGAGATGTGAGCTACGCTCAACCAGAGCAGGGGCAATGTGATTAGCAAGCCAAAGGCCGCGTGAATCAGCCTAAGTGGCGCACCGGCGATAGCTGCGACCAGGCCCAACATTCCCAGAAGTGCAACCCCAGAAATGGGCAGCCACTCCCAGGCAGCAGGGTAAACGCTAATGAGTAATTGACGGTGGTTCATTGAACGCTCCTTCACCTTCTTTTCCTGCGCGGCTCCACCGGACGGTTGGGGTTCACCGGAGCGTGGCCGCGGCGGACGCGTTCCTCCTGGCGGATCAATTCGTATGAATCCCACAGGGTGGTCATGCCGATAATGCCCAGGGCGGCCGAAGCCAGGTTGCCGGTTATGCGCAGGGACAAGAACAGAAACACCAATCCCAGAGCGAAAACGTAGGGCGTGGGCTTTGTGCCGTACAGATAATTGACTTTTCGTACAGCTACATGCCCAAAGCCGATGGTGCCGAAAGTAACAATTGCCAACACAGGGCCGGCCCATTGTAGAGTCATATTTCACCTCCGTCCGTTTCGCCAACAGTGGGCGGTTTTGCCTCTTTCCTGGCCTGTTTACGCGGGTTAGCGGGGAACATGCCCTTGGCGACGCGTTTCTCCTGGTCGGGCAGTTCGGTCGCGCCCCAAACGACCGTGCCGCCCAGAATCCCCAGGATGCCCGAAAAGGTAAAGACGGGGACAAAGAGGGAAACCAAGATTATTGCTATCCCCAGCGCGGCGACAGCCTTTGCCGTGTGCGCACCGACGTAATACTCCAGCTTGATGACCCACACGAAGCCAAGCCCGATGGTGAAGGCGGTGAATAAGCCTAAGAAGATTCCGGTAGTGTTCATATTACGACCATTCGATCCACTTCTTGTGCGGGTAGTGAGTACGTTTTCGGTATTCCGGCCACGAAGGGGCAAGCTGCCGCTCCCGCTCAGAAATCCTAGCAGGTTCTTATGCTTCGCCGTGTCCGGCCAGTTCGGCGATCTCCTCGATTCGGGCGTCCAGTTCGGCACCAAGGCCGAAAACGTCAGCGCCCAAGAAACCACGAATGATCAGCGAGATGGCTTCGCGCTCATCCATGCCGCGTGATTGCAGGTACTCGACCTGTTCCGGGGCGATCTTGCCGATGCTGGCCTCGTGGCTCATCCGGGCCTCGGGATGCGATGATCTCAAGCCGGGAATGGACAGGATAAAACCATCATTCCTGGCATCCACGACCATGCCGGCGCAATCCACGTGTGCCCGGCAAACGTTGCTGCCAACCAACAAGCCTGTCTGATTGATCCGCCCGCCGGTACAGACTGCCCGGTGAGCCAATTCTGCGCTGGTGTTTTTACCGTTCAGATACACCTCGCCGCCCGTGTCTATGGCGGCCCCCTCTGATCCCAAGATGATGGTAAGGTATTTCGCCGAGGCGCCCTTCCCGTCGAGCCACGTTTTTGGGTTGGTCTTCACGCTCTTGGCCGGCTGCAGGGAGCAGTAATTCTCCACGTATGCGCCTCCCGCCTCCACAATCGTCCCCGAATGGGGGCGCACCTGTGTTTCCTGGCTCCAGCTATGCACCATCGTGCTGGTCAATTTGGCGTTTATCCCAACGTAGCTCTCGGTGATCCCGATGTGAACCCCCGCGCGGACACCATCCCTCATGGTACAGCCGGTTATCAGTTTTAGCTCGGCTCCTTCTTCGAGAATCACGATATTGTGAACCGTTTGGACGATATCACCGCGGGTCATGTACAGGCAAGCCTGAACCGGGTAAGGGATTTTGGCGCCTGCTTTGACGCGAATGAAATAACCCTGTGGTTCAGAGACTGTCGAGGCCTGAGCGGTGTATTTATCCTGATTGGCCGGGACTGCCTGCCAGTAATACTTTTCCCGCAGCCAGTCATATTTCGCCAGAGCGTCGGCAATCGGCAAGAGTTCGAGATACTCGGAATGGGCCGCCACACATACAGGGAAAAAATCTTCCTGAATGTACGTGGCTGACCGCTCCAACTCCGCGGCGGAAACTCCGACCCGGGTCATCACCCTGGCATCGGCTGGCGGCACTTGCCCGGGTGCGATCAATGCCGGAGACGGGGTATCAGGTACGGCGCGATATTTGCCCAGATCAATGTTCAGAGAGTCTTCGGGCTGATTATCGTTGAAATCTAATTGCTTCATGATCGAATTTCCTTTGCAGCTTGCAAGCAGGTAACACATCCTTCGTATCCATGCTGCTTAATCTCATTGATCACGATATAAGGATTGCCAGAACATAGTATCCGTCCATCCAGCATGACGTGGGCCTTGTCTGCGGGAACGTAATCTAATATCTGGTTCGTGTGGGTGATGATCAAAGCTGTTTTTCTTTTCGCTGGCCGGTGGGGGTCTTTGGAAAGCAGGGCGTTGACCATCTCCCCCACCAACTTCAGGGCATCCATGTCAATTCCGGAATCAGGCTCATCCAGCAGGGCTAACCGTGGGTGAGTGACGAACAACTGGAACAGTTCAGCGCGCTTGATCTCGCCCCCAGAGAGGCCCGCGTGGATGTCGCGATCCAGAAATGGCCCCATTTTGAAATCACTCACCAGCCGGGCAATCTCATCGCTGCGCTGCGGGTTATTGGAAATCACGTAATCGATAATATGCTGCAATCTGACTCCGGTAATGGTGGGAGGCCGTTGTTGAGTCAAGCCGATGCCAAGCCTGGCTCTCTCGGTGAGACCCAGTTCGGTGATATCGCGGCCCTCGAAGAAAATCTGTCCTTGGGACACTTCGTAGGCTGGGAATCCCATAATGGCCATTATCAACGTGGTCTTGCCGCATCCATTTGGCCCCAGCAGGGCGTGGACTTCTCCCTCGGGGATGGTCAGGTTCAAATTGTGGATGAGTTCCTGCCCCTCGACTTGAACACAGAGGGCTTTGATCTTCAGTGTGTTTGGATTGGGTCTCATTTTGATTTACTCATTCTAATAGGACTTACGTAGTTCAAGGTGAGACGCACTTTTTGAGTTGGTGTGCTTCACG
Organism: Chloroflexota bacterium; assembly: GCA_034717875.1. Taxonomy (GTDB): domain Bacteria; phylum Chloroflexota; class Anaerolineae; order Anaerolineales; family UBA11858; genus JAYELX01. Next base: position 6,304 of record JAYELX010000059.1, read on the forward strand.
CGCAAGACGCCGGGCATTTCGTATGCTAAACGAGAACGCTTCGATGTTCGTCAGAAATATCCCGTTTCAGCCGTTGAAGTGTCCGACGCCTGGTTTTTACTGCTCCAAACAGGTTTTACGCCTGTCCGGTCAATCAACCTTTCGCGCGGGGATGGAATACGTTTTGGGCATCTTGGCGACAAAGGGGCAGGCTGCCATACCTGGGCAGGAGTCGCTACAACTGGCGGACGCGCAGGTGGGCATCGCCGCGCCCGCTGCGGCTAAATCAGCGTCGTCGTCCCGCAAGCGGCCTTTGCGCACCCAGAAGGTTATCATACCCTCCAGCGCGCTGCGTTCGATCCCCAGTTTACGGCTGAGATCGGCCAGATTGATAGTTCCGTGTGCGTTCTCGATTGCGTGTAAAACCTGATTTAGCATGTTTTTATCCAGAATCAGTAGATCAGTAGGTCAGGAATCGGTCAGGGTTGTTCAGTTCTCCACACAGAGCAAGAAAAAAATGACAGGATTTACAGGATGAACAGGATAAAAGCAAGCAGAAATCCTGAAAATCTTGTCAATCCTGTCCAAAAAAGAGCTATTTACGACTCTGTTTTTTAGAATTGAACAGCCCTGAGGAATCAGTAGGTGTGTTTTTAGTCTACTGATTCCTGATACCTGGTTTCCTGATTCCTACCCAAGTCCCAACAACTTCCCCCCTTGAAAGATCGCAAATGCCATCACCCAGGCCAGTATCAACTGACCGCCAACGCTGGCCAGTGTCCACTTGTTGCCCAACTCTTGCCGTTCGGCGGCGATAGCGACCACACAGGGGGTGTAGATGAGTACAAAGACCATAAAGGCCATCGAGGCCAGCGCGCCGTGTCCGCCGCTGGCGGTCTCGAAGTCCTCTTCCACGGCCGCCATCAGATCGGTGGGTTCCTCTTCTTCCTCTTCATCAAACAGGTTAATGCCCACGATGAGTGGAATTGATTTGAGTGTGTCCACTGTCGCGCTGATGAAGCTGGTCACGATCTCGCCCACGTCCTCGAAAAAGGTGGTCGGCTCGGTCTCCGCGTCAGCTTCTTCCACGCCATAGACTTGAGCCATCGTGCCCACCACCACCTCTTTGGCCACAAAGCCGGTCACCAGCGCACCGCTGGCTTGCCAGTCGCCAAAGCCCAAAGGTTTCAGGGCCGGAGCGATGCTGCCCGATACTGCTGCAAAAGCACTGTCGGCCACATCGGTATTGGCAAAAGCCCCCTCACCGTTGACCGGAATTGCCAGCAAGGCCCAGATGACAATGCTGGTGAGCATAATTATCGTCCACGCCTTGCGCACAAAGGCGCCGGTGCGCTCCCACATGTGGAACCAGATGCCCTTGAGGGTAGGCATGCGGTAGGGCGGCAACTCCATCACAAAGGGCGATTGATCCTTGCCCTTGAAGACAGTATTCTTGAGAATCACGCCCAGCACCATCGCGGTGACAATTCCCAGCATGTAAAGCCAAAAGATGACCGCTCCACTATTGCTGGGGAAGAAAATCGCGGCAAAGAGGACGTACACCGGCAGCCGCGCGCCACAGCTCATGAACGGTACCAGCAAAGCGGTCAGAATACGATCCTTTTTATTCGCCAGCGTGCGGGTGGCGTAAAAGGCGGGCACCGTGCAGCCAAAGCCGACAATCATGGGCAAGAAACTCTTGCCGTGCAGCCCTAGAGCGTGCATCAGCCGGTCCATTACGAAAGCGGCCCGGGCCATATAGCCAGAGTCTTCTAGTATGGCCAACGCCAGGTAGAGGGACATCATGACCGGCACAAAGACCAACACTCCCCCCACACCGGCGATGATGCCGTCCACGAACAAGCTTTCCACCCAGGTACTGCCCAGTCCGATCAGGCCCAGTATGGCTGCCGCCCAGTTGGTGAGCGGGCCGCCGATGACACCGTCCACCCAGTCCAGATACGGGCCAGCGATGTCGGTGGTGACTTTGAACACAACCCACATCAGGGCGATAAAGATGGGAATGCCCAGCACGCGGTTGGTCACAACCTTGTCAATTTTGTCCGAAAGCGTTTGCCGGTCAACGGCTGTGCGACGGACGGTCTCTCGTACCAGTCCGTTGATCCAGCCATAGCGCCGGTCGGCGATGACAGTGTCCACGTCGTCGCCATAGATCTCCCGTAGGTGGGCGATGCTCTGGTTGGCCGCGCTCAACACCCGGTCGCCGTGCGCCTGCTTTACTTTGTCCACGATGTCACTGTCTTCTTCCAGGAGTTTGATAGCCAGCCAGCGGGGGTTATACCGAGTGGTCAGCGCAGAATTAGACTCAATGATTTCTCCGAGTTCACCAATCTCGTTCTCTACTTCACGTCCGTAATCCACTAAGGTGACATTTTTGGCATACGCCATTGCGTGTGATGACATTATTCTTTACCTTCCTTGTTGATGCTATTGACGATAGCTTTCTTCAACTGGTCAATGCCCTCGCCCTTGCTGGCGACGGTGGGCACGACCGGGATGCCGCCCAGTCCCCGTGATAGCTTTGGCAGCTCAATCTTTAGCCCGCGCGAGTCGGCGATGTCGCTCATATTGAGGGCCACGACCATTCGAGCGCCCATCTCTAGAATTTGCACCACCAGGTAAAGGTTGCGTTCCAGATTGGCGGCATCCACCACCGCTACCACCAAATCCGGACGCCCGTCGACGATGTAATCGCGGGCGATGATCTCTTCCAGCGAGTAGGCGGTCAAGCTATAAGTACCGGGCAGGTCCACGACCTCGAATTCGACGCCGTTTTGCTTCCAGAGGCCCTCTTTCTTTTCCACCGTTTTACCCGGCCAATTGCCCACGTGTTGGCGGGCACCGGTGAGAGCGTTGAAAACGGTACTCTTGCCGGCGTTGGGATTGCCGGCCAGAGCGATAGTGTGTTGTGCTGACATATTGTTCTCCTTGTAAAGTGGGTCGGAATGACGTTCCGACTTACTTTGCTAATTCAACTCTGATCTTATGAGCCATACCGCGCCCCAGGGCCAGCCGCGAGTCTTTTACGGCCAGGAGCAGCGGGCCATGTCCATTGCGCTGCAAGATGCGCACCGTCATACCGATGTTCAACCCCAAGTCGGCTAGCCGCCTGCGCATACGCTGTCCTCCGTGGATGGCTGTCAAGCGAACTTCTTCTCCGGGGGAGGCCATTGCTAATGTCATCATTGTTGCTCCTTTCATTCGGATATTTCGACTTTTATGTTGCTGGCCTCGGACTTGCGCAGCGAGAGGCTGTACCCTTTGACGGTGAACTCGATGGGATCGCCCAAGGGGGCCAAGCGCACCACCTTCACCTCGCTGCCCGGCACTAACCCCATATCCATCATTCGACGTTTGGCCGGCCCCTTTCCGCCTACGTGCACGATAGTGCCGTGCTGCCCAACTTTTAACTCGTGCAATTGTATCTGATTATCTGTCTTGTCCATGTTTATTTTCTCCTTGAAAACTGATTGTTGCAGCTCATCTGCTGCGATTATGCCTTCCTCGTCCAGCTCCACTTGTACCGCCTCCGCCAGCGACCGCACCAGCGAGATGTGCGCATTTCCAACTTGTACCAGCAAGCTATCCTCTGCCGTCGCCAGGATTGCAAAGAGTGCCCCTGGCCGTATGCCCTGTTCATCCAGGAAAGTGAGCGCCGCCTTGTTCACGTCGCAGCGGATCACGTGACCATGTTGTCCGGTCGAGAGCTTTGCCAGCGGGAGTAACGCTCGTTCCGCAATACTTGCGTCGGTCCTGGGAATCGGCTCCCCCCGTGGGTTGACAGCCGGGTATCCCAGAAAAGCGTCGAGTCGGTCGGCAAGTAACTCGGACGTAGCGTGTTCCAACTGGCAGGCGTCGGCGTGGGACTGATCGTAATCGAGTCCCAGCTTGTCCACCAAAAAGACCTCCCACAAACGGTGGCGGCGCAGGACATAGTAGGCGCGTTGTTCTCCCTCCTCAGTGAGCGATGCTCCTTTGTATGGTTGGTAGATCACCAGCCCGTGATCCTGCAACTTGCGGCACATTTCATTGGCGGAGACAGGGGAAATGGAGAGGTCATCGGCCAGTTGAGATAGAGGCACAGGATGGTCATTCATCCGCAGCCGGACGATGGTGACTAGATACATTTGTATACTTTCGCTGAGTGGGGACAAGGTCGTTTTGGGCATTTTACTATATCCCTAAAAATATAAACGCTAAGACTTTAGGCTAGCCTAAATTCTATAGTATAAATTCTTATTTGTCAAGACACGGCTGTTGAGGAGGTAGGGTAATCGCATATGTAATTTTGGTAATTGCTCAAAATGTTGGTGGTGTTGTCCAGCCCGCTTGAGCGCGCGGCCCTTTAGGATTTAGTGTGTTCGTTCAACAAATTAGCACGAATGCTCAAAGGCATCTAAATTGCTAGCCCGAATGGGCTTCGTAAATTTAGCATGGTGCGTTAACGCTCGTGCGGGAGTGATTACCCGCGAATTGTGTTGATTTTATGCGCCAATTGTTTATTCTGCCAGGCTCGCAAGAGCACGATTGCACGATCGCGACCGCACGGCGGTTTCCTGATAGGGTGCTGCGCGAAACCTATCGTGCTAATATTACAAAGTCCATTCGGACTAAGTAGATACAACAAAATATCTTTATAAAATTAGCCCAGCCTTCAGCATAGTTAATTAAATAAGAATCAACGTGAAATAGTGGGGTAGGAAACTTCATCTTCAGACCTCACAGGTTTCAACGGTATATTTGGGTTTGAAAAGCATGTCGTAAAGGTTCAAAATGGAACCCGTAAGTCGTTTTTTCAAAAACCTGTGAGGTCTCTTAAATAAATGGGGATAGTGAAGGTTTTGCCATGCTGTGCATGCCTTATAACGGAGTGCAGTCGGAAAATTACAAAGAAACTTTCACGGACTTACTTACTACTCTGTAAAGAAAGTTTGTTGATAATCTTGCTATGGCCGGTCTTCGCGAAGCATACTCTCGGAGTACCTGACTGAGCCACCGGTGGCTCGGCAGGAGACCGGCAACAGCTGTTTGAATTATTGTAATAATCCAATTAGCGAACAGATAATGCGTAATTACTTTGTTTACGGTGTACTTTCACGGACTTACTTAGATGATAAGCTAACTGTTTTTTTGTAAACCAACAAGCTTTTGAGCAACTACGAGGAGGCGTATAATGAAAACAAAAAACCGCCATCGTGTGGACGGCGGTTTTTTGTACTTTTATTGGGGATATCTGATTATCGACGGTAGACGATGCGACCATCGAACACTGTCATGATCATTTGGGTATCATGAATCTGTTCTGGGGGGATATTAAATATATCCCGGTCTAATACAATTAGATCGGCAAGCTTCCCCGGAGTCAGACTGCCTTGTTCTTTTTCCTGGCCACTGGCAATTGCGCATCCCATGGTGTAGCCCCAGACTGCTTCGGAGACAGATAATCGTTGGGATGGATACCAACCACCCGTGGGGGTTCCATCTCGACGTTGACGCGTTACCGCGGCGTGGATGCCCCAGAATGGGTTAGGCGAAGCAACTGGGCAATCAGACCCAAGAGCCAGCGTTACACCGGCGTCCAGCATATCGCGGAAGGCATAAGCCAATCGCCCGCGCTGGCCGACCGACTTTTCGATCATGGGGATGTCGTCTGGGCAATGGATAGGCTGCACCGAGGCCAGCACATCTAGCTGTCCTAGCCGGGTCACGTCTTGGGGCTGGATCATTTGCAAGTGTTCAATGCGGTGAGGGACCCGATGCAGGATGCGAGATGCAGGCTGTGGGATGTTCTCGAAGACAGTAATCAGCTCGCGGTTGGCCCGGTCGCCGATGGCGTGGATTGCCACGGCTAACCCGGCCTCGTCGGCCTTGCCTACCGCCTCAGCGATTTCGTTCATTGGTGTCAACGGCATACCGCAGTCGCCGGTGTCTTCGTAAGGTTCCAACATCCAAGCCGTGCGTGCTCCCTGCCCACCGTCCGCAAATAGCTTAACATGTCCCACGTGCAAATAGTCGCTGCCTAGCCCCGTGCGCAGGCCTAGGGCGATAGCCTCATCCAACAGTTCGCCGGGGATGTTCATCCACATACGCAGGGCTAAATCGCTCGCAGATGCTAATGTATGATAGGCGCGAAAGGCCGGCGGCCCGTCAGCGCCACCCATGATGCGGTAATCGTGGACGCCGGTCAGTCCCAGCCGGTGCAGGATAGAGAACCCCTCTTGCATCGCCTTAGTTGTTACTTCTTCAGTGGGTGGAGGAATGATGTCTGTTACCAGGTTGATGGCCAATTCTCGCAGGATGCCGTTAGGTTCTCCCGATTTGTCCCGGTTGATGATGCCTTCAGGCGGATTGGGCGTATCGGCAGTGATGGCCGCCTCTTGGAGCGTTCGTGTGTTGACCACCGCCAGATGCAAGTCGTTACGCCATAAGATAACGGGATGGTCAGGCGCCACAGCATCCAAATCGGCGCGGGTGGGCATACGCTGCTCAGGCCAGCGGCTCTCGTTCCAGCCCTGGCCCAGGATCCACTGATCGGGCGGTGTCTCGCTTGCTCTTTGTGCCAACCGTTCCCGAAGGTCGGTTAGGGAATCTGCCTCGGCCAAGGCCAGCTGCTTAAGTCCCAAAGCCCAATCATAATAGTGGAAATGCGCGTCAGTCAGGCCAGGCAGCACGCGGCGACCATCCAGATCAATCACTTGGGCGTCGCTAGCGGCCAGGGCGCGGATTTCCTCATCATCGCCCACGGCCCAGATACGGCCACCGCGAATAGCGACTGCCGTAGCGTGGGGGTAGGCGGGGTCTTGAGTGTGGAATTTTCCATTGGTAAGAAACAGATCTTTCATTTGTACCTCTGCAGAATATGCATTGAATTTTATACCTTTAGGACTTACGCAGTTTGCCGGTTCGCTTTGCGTCCCCGTAGGGGGAAGCTTGTCGAAACCAGCGAACTGCGGCCGAAAACGGTAGTTTCGACAGGCTCAACCAGCGTGTTCTTTGATAGGTGCGTAAGTCTTAACCTTTTGATTATTTTGGGAAAAGTAGGGCGGGATTCCACGCTTTGCGTCCCCGGAGGGGATCCCCGCTGCAACCACTTTCTCCCCGTTATTTTGAGAAGATACTTCTGATTTTATAAGAGAAACCCTTCAGGGAAAGGGTCACGCGGGTCTAAAACAAATTGATGCACTCCGGTAACGTGTGCGCTTCCCCGTACCTCTGGAACGACGGCGTCTAGATCGCCCACCTTTGTCTCGGCCACCAGACGACTCTCGAATGTGGTGCCCAAAATACCAGTATTGACGTAAGATTGGTTGAGAGCCAATTTCCCTCGGTGATGGAGTAATGTCATTTTAGCAGACGTACCGGTGCCACACGGGGAGCGGTCTATGTGTGATTCGCCGTAGACAACGGCGTTCAAGCCACGCCCGGGAGCAGGAGATGCGTAGAATTCAGTCACATCCACTGTGGTTACATCAGGGCGGTTTGGATGCCGGACGGTCAACTGCTCGTTGGCCGCGTCAATAATGGCCATGCCCATCTCTATCAACCGGTCGGCATTATCTGGCTTTAGTTCCAGACCAACTTGATCGGCCGATACCATTGCAAAAAATCCGCCCACACAGACGGTGTCCACCTGGATGCAGCCCAGTCCCGGCACATCCAAGAGCTGGTCAGTTTCGTAAACGAATGAGGGCACAGCTTGCATGGCCACGGACTCGACCTGTACGCCTTGTACGCGAGCTGTGGTCGTCATCGGGCCAGAGGG
>JAYELX010000059.1:14165-25560 GCA_034717875.1 Chloroflexota bacterium
TCTTCCACGTTGAGGTTGGCGAAAACCTGCCGCCCCTCGGGCACCTGGATGATCCCCTGGGCGACAACCTGGTGGGGTTTGTCCGGTAGTCGCTGGCCGTGGTAGACGGTCTCGCCCCGATGGTATGGCACCATCGCCGAGATGGCGTTCAACAAAGAGGATTTACCAGCTCCGTTTGCGCCGATGATGGTCACGATCTCGCCCTCGTCTACGTGAATCGAAACGCCTTGTAATGCCTGAATGCCGCCATAAGCGACATAGATATCTTTGATTTCTAGCAGCGACATGCTATTCCTCCTCTGTTCCTAGATATGCCTCGATCACCACCGGGTTAGACTGCACTTCCTCCGGCGTGCCCTGGGCGATGGTGCGGCCAAAGTCGATTACCACAATGTCGTCGGCCAGCCCCATCACCACTTCCATGTGATGCTCAATGAGCAGGATAGTTAGATTAAAATTTTCGTGGATCTGCTCAATGAACTCCATCAAATGCACGGTCTCGTCCGGGTTCATACCGGCTGCGGGCTCGTCCAGCAGCAACAGCTTGGGCTCCTGGGCCAGAGCGCGGGCGATCTCTAAGCGTCGCTGATGCCCATAGGGCAGGTTCTTAGATAGCTCTTGGGCGCGGTCGTCGAGGTTCACCAGCTTTAGCAGATTCCAGGAACGCTCAGTAAGGTCCTTTTCCTCGCGCCGGCGACGCGGCGTAGGGATCAGCCCTTCCCAGACGGTATAGTTGGCATAACGGTGGCAGGCCGTGCGCACATTGTCCAGCACGCTAAAATCGGAGAAAAGGCGGATGTTTTGAAAAGTGCGAGCGATGCCTTTTGTGGCGATTTGGTGGGTTCTCAAGCCGGTTATCTCGTCGCCGTCAAAGGAGATGTGCCCAACCGTCGGCTCGTAGATTCCGGTGATGAGGTTAAAGATAGTAGTCTTTCCCGCACCGTTAGGTCCGATGATGGCGTACAAGCCTCCCGTTTCCAACCGGTGAGAAAAGTCATCTACCGCCCGCACACCGCCAAAGTTCTTAGTGAGGTTTTGAATTTTTAATAGAGACATAGTGACTTATTCCTCATCTTGCGCCGAGCGCAACTTGTTGAATAGAGCTTTGATGTTGGCTGGAGTGAACTCCCACGACCCCATTAACCCCTCGGGGCGGACGACCATGATCACCACGACTAATGCGCCGTAGGCGACCAGCCGCCAGGCCTGCGCTGCTCGCAGCAGCTCTGGCAACGAGGTGAGTACGATGGCCGCAAAAACCGCGCCGGTAATGCTGTGCATTCCGCCAAATATAACCATTACGATCAACTCGGTGGATTTGATCATGCCGAACATCGAGGGCTGAATAAAGCCAATGTAATGAGCCAACAGCCCGCCTGATAGACCGGCCAAGGCAGCATTGATGGCGAACGAAATCTGCTTGTAACGAAAAGAGTCGATGCCGATAGATTCCGCGGCCAATTCGTCCTCTCGGACAGCCACACAATTACGTCCGTGACGTGAACGAACGTAATTAGCCACCAACCATAAAGCAAGTATAGTCACAATCAGGGTTATGGGAAGAGTAGTGTAGAGAGAAATGCGCGGAATACCGCGTGAGCCGCCGGTGAGTTTTTCGAGATTCTCCACAAGCAGCCGCACGACCTCAGCAAAGCCCAGGGTGGCGATGGCAAAATAGTCTCCCTTGAGCCGCAAGGTAGGATAGCCGATCAAGAAACTAGATAGTACAGAGACCAGCATACCGGCCAACAAGGCGAGCGGAAATGGCGCCGCGTACCGAGTGGTGAGAATAGTGGCTGTATATGCGCCGACGGCCAGGAACCCGGCCTGTCCGAAGTTGAACAATCCGGTGAACCCCGTCATCAGCGACAGCCCTAATACGGCGATAAGGTTGATACAGATCAGAATAAGAATACCGATGTAATATTGTGACATGTTTGCGTCTCCTTACGCTTTTTCCCCGGTGACCGTGCCCAACAGGCCTCCGGGCCTGACGATGATGATGATAATCATCAGCGCGTACGAGAATAGGTCGCGGAAAGCCGAGGAAACAAAAGCCGCGGCAAAGGTCTCGGTTACGCCCAGCACCATTGCCCCCACAACAGCCCCTGGCAGACTACCAAGGCCGCCCACCACGGCAGCGATAAAGGCCTTGAGTGTCAGGATGCCCATTTGAGGCCAGACGGTATATTTGATGCCAAACAGCACCCCTCCCAACCCGGCCGATGCGCCAGCTAAAAAGAATACAAACGCTACGATCATGTCGGGATTTATGCCCATCAAGCTGGCTACTCGCATATTATACGATGTAGCCCTAATGGCGTTACCTATCCGCGTGCCATAGATGATCCAAGTCAACAGCGCCACTGATATTGTTGCGATCACGAAAATGATAATGTCCAGCCGCCCGATATACAAGTCCCCTATCATATAGGGGGAGATGGCAAAGACCTCCGGGTAGGTGCGAAATGTGGGGCCGATGGTGACGATGGTGAAGTTTTCCAGGAAGATGGACGCTCCCAGTGAGGATATCATCAAGTACAGCAGCGGTGAATTGCGCATCCGGATTGGCCGATAAGCTAACCGTTCATTGATAACACCCAGCAGGCCAGCCCCGATTATGGCCAAGGGTAAGGCCACCCAAAACGGCATTCCAAACAGGGTCAGCGCAAAGTATCCAAAGTACGAACCCAACATCAACACGCCGCCGTGGGCAAAGTTCGAGAATTTTAAAATGCTATAGACCAACGAGTAGCCCACAGCGATCAGCGCGTATACGCTGCCGATGGAGATGCCGTTGATTATTTGCTGCAAGACTGTACTCATCTGAACCTCCTAGTTAGCAGATCTGGGAGGAGATAGCACTCTCCTCCCAGACTGATGCTTGATACGCTTATTTCATGGGTTCAACTACTGTATAGAACTCGAATTCGCCGTCTTTGATCGTCATAATGACGGCTGATTTGCCGATGGGGTTGTGCGTATCCGGATCAATGGTGATGTTGCCGGTGAAACCCTCCACCGGGTCTATTTCTTCCAGAGCATCGCGGATCGCCGCGGGGTCGGTCGAGCCGGCCTTTTCGATGGCGGCTGCCAACACCAACATGGCGTCGTGCGTCATGATGGCGTTGACTTGAATGTCCGCGCCAAATCTTTCTTCGTAACTAGCGCGGTACTCCTGCACGTTCTCGGCGTTCACGTTCGTGTGGTCCACAAAGTAGCAGCCTTCTACTGCGGGAGCGGCCATATCCAACAAAGTGGGGGAGGGCCAACCGTCGCCGCCGATGAAGGGGACCGTGATGCCCAGGTCGCGGGCTTGCTTGGCCGCCAGAGCGACCTCTTTGGCCAGGAAGGGCATGATGATTACGTCAGGTTCAGCATTTTTGATGGATGTAAGCTGGGCGCGGAACTCAACGTCGCCGGTCTTGAAAGCCTCGTCGGCTACCAACTCTCCGCCCAACGCCTCCCATTGCTGCACAAAGTAATCGCGCAGGCCAACGGAATAGTCAGAACTGATCTCGTAGAGTATGGCTGCTTTTCGGGCTTCCAGGTTGCCGTAAGCAAAATCGGCAATCACGGAACCCTGGTAGGGGTCAGTGAAGCAAACGCGGAACGTGTACTCCATCAAGACACCCTCTTCGGGCTGAGTGACGCGCGGATTTGTGGCGTAGGTGGCGATGACAGGGACTTGATTCTCTTCGGCGATAGGTGCTACGGCGATATTGGAACCGCTACTGTTGGTACCGATAACAGCCACTACCTCGTCCTCTGTGATCAGGCGTCGCACAACATTGACTGATTCTAACTGGTCGCTCTTGTTGTCGTAGTCGATTAGCTCAAATTGTCGGCCGCCCAGAACACCACCGGCCTCGTTGAGCATTTCCATTGTGAACAGAGTGCCGTTCCTGCTGGCCTCTCCCCACAGTGCCCAGTCGCCCGTGAGCGCGCCGAACCAACCCACTTTGATCGGCTCCAGGTCTTCCTCTGCAACTTCTTCCGGTTCTTCTGGGGCTTCAACCGCGCCCATCGGCTCGAACACTTTGTAGTATTCGAATGCGCCATCCTTGATAGTCATAATGACAGCCGATTTGCCGAGTGGGTTGTGTGTCTCTGGGTCTATGCTGATGTTGCCGGTGAAACCCTCCACCGGGTCTATTTCTTCCAGGGCATCGCGGATCGCCGTGGGGTCGGCCGAGCCGGCCTTTTCGATGGCGGCCACGAGCACCATTATGGCATCGTGCGTCATGATGGCATTAACCTGGATGTCCTTACCATACTCCGCCTCGTACGCTGCGCGGTAATCTTGCACGTTCTCGGCGTTCACGTTCGTGTGGTCAACAAAGTAGCAACCTTCCACTGCAGAAGCGGCCATATCCAACAAAGTGGGTGAGGGCCAGCCGTCGCCGCCCATAAAGGGGGCCGTGATGCCCAGGTCGCGGGCTTGCTTGGCTGCTAGGGCGACCTCTTTGGCCAGGAAGGGCATGATGATTACGTCAGGATCGGCGTCCTTGATGGATGTAAGCTGGGCGCGGAACTCGACGTCACCGGTTTTGAAGGCTTCGTCAGCAACTAACTCGCCGCCTAGTTCCTCCCAGCGCTGCACGAAAAAGTCGCGCAGGCCGACGGAATAGTCGGAGCTGATTTCGTAAAGTATAGCTGCCTTCTTGGCTCCCAGATCACTGAAAGCAAAGTCAGCCATTACAGAACCCTGGTAGGGGTCAGTGAAGCAGACGCGGTAGGTGTATTTCATCAACACATCATCTTCGGGCTGAGTGACGCGCGGGTTGGTGGCATAGGTGGCGATGACGGGGACTTGATTCTCTTCGGCGATAGGTGCTACGGCGATATTAGAGCCGCTGCTGTTGGTGCCGATAACGGTTACCACTCCATCCTCCGTAATCAGTCGTCGCACCACGTTGACCGATTCTAATTGGTCACTCTTGTTATCGTAGGCGATTAACTCGAGCTTTCGGCCGCCTAGAACGCCACCAGCCTCGTTGATCATATCTATTGTAAACTGGGTGCCATTCCTGCTGGCCTCTCCCCACAGAGCCCAGTCACCGGTGAGTGCGCCGAACCAGCCAATCTTAATTGGTTCCAAGTCTTCGTCAGCCTCTACTTCTTCGGCAGCCTCTACTTCTTCGGCTTCTTCTTCTGTGGATTCTTCGACCACCGCTTCTTCAGTCGGTTGACTTTTACAAGCGGCTAGGCCAAGCATAGATAGTATAACCACCAATGCTAATGTTAATATCATCCATTTCTTGTGCATATTTCTCTCCTGTTGTGTAAAGTTAAAAACCATTGAATAGTGTGCTTGCTATTTGATTGAATTTTTGCCTTTTATCACCTCCTTCCCTTCAGGTTATCCCGATCAATTTGGCGATGAAACTAAAGATTGGGGTTTGGTACCTTTAATAGTATCATATAATGCCAACTATTTTCGGACGAAATTTTTGGAGAAGTTCAATATAGGTTTGAACGGCATCTTCCTGGTGTTCGATTAAGGTGGAAAATTAGTCATATAGCTAAGTTTTGTAAACATGCATAATCGATTTCTTGATAATCGAAATCATCTCATCAATTTCATCATCTTTAATAGAAAATGGTGGGCCAATCATCAGCAGGTCTCCCGTCACGCCATCAACGCAGCCGCTGACCGGATACAGGATCAAACCTCGACTGAAGGCTTCATCGGCCACCTTTTGGGCAAAATGCATCTGGACATCAAAGGGCTCTTTCGTATCTCGATTTGCTACAAACTCCAGCCCCCACATGAACCCCTTGCCGCGAATATCACCAACGCAATCCAACTCAGCTAAGTGCGCATTGAGCGTATGCTTCAATTTGGCCTCTTTTTTAGATACCTTTTGGATTAAATCGTTCTGCTGGATGTGAGCAAGAGCCGCCAGACCGGCTGCCGCGCCCACAGCATGATGGGAGTAAGTTCCTCCATGAATGAAATCACCTGTGCCAGCAGATATAATATCGACAAACTCACTCTTAACCGCGACTATCCCTAGGGGGAAATATCCTCCCGCTGCGCCTTTGCCGATGGTGATGATGTCAGGTTCGACATCCCAATGCTGGATAGCAAACCATTTTCCTGTCCGACCCATCCCTGTCATTATTTCGTCTGCAATCAGTAAAATTTCATACTCATCGCAAATCTCTCTAATTAGCTGCCAATATTCTGGCGGTGGCACAACGGATCCTAAAGTAGCACCACTGATGGGTTCGGCCACAAATGCTGTCACCGATTCAGGGCCTTGTTTTTGGATTTCATGCTTAAGAGCTAGCGCACAACGTATATTACACTGAGGATATTCAAGTCCGTAGGGACAACGGTAACAATAGGGAGGTGGAATATGGGGGACATCAAAGAGCATTGGCCTGAAAATGGAACGCATTTTAGGCTTACCTGTGACCGCTAAGGCTCCCAATGAAGCTCCATGATACGATTGCCATCTCGAAATTGGCAGGTAGCGGCTGGTTTTTCCCTGTTCGTACTGCACTTGGCGGGCAAGTTTGATTGATGCTTCGATTGCTTCTGAGCCGCTCGAAAGAAAATAAAATTTAGCATCTGACAAAGGGGCTATTTTATCGAGTGCCTCGGAATACTTTTCGAGGGCATTGCTGGTAAACATGGTGCCATGAATATAGGCCGCCTGTGAGGCTTGGTCGGCCATTGCTTGAGCCACGCTCTTCACTCCGTGCCCGATATTTGCCACTATCGCGCCGCCTGATCCATCTATGTAGCGATTTCCTTCGGTATCGTAAAGATAGATGCCTTTTCCGCGCTTAATCATAGGGTGATGGTGGCCCATGCGGCGATAGAAAACGTGGCCGTGGGGGTTTCGGTTAGGCGTCATCGCTGAATCACCATGCTCATGCCTAGCCCTCCGCTGATGCACAGCGTTGCCAGGCCTAATTCAACATCGCGCTGCTTCATGGCGTACGCTAACGTAACCACAATGCGGGCGCCGGAGCAACCGGTGGGATGTCCCAAGGCTACTGCGCCCCCATTGACATTCCTGCGGCTAATATCCCAATCCAGTTCTTTCTCGACAAAGAGAACTTGAGCCGCGAAGGCTTCGTTCAATTCAATTAGATCAATATCATCAAATGTCAGGCCAGTTTGCTCTAAAACCTTGTGGGTAGCCGGTATCGGACCCAAGCCCATTCGAGCAGGGTGTACGCCTCCACTGGCGAAATCCACGATGCGGGCGAGTGGTTCTATCCCCAGCGATTTGGCTTTATCGGCTGCCATTAATATCAAAGCAGCAGCTCCGTCGGTGATACCGCTGGCATTAGCGGCTGTGATCGTCCCACCGTTGTCCACGTCACGGAAGACGGTTCGCAAGGTGGCTAACTTTTCCACTGTGGAGTTGGGTCGCGGGCGCTCATCACGTTCGATAACAATTAGTTTTCCTTTGCGCCCTTTTGTCTCGACTGGCACAACTTCGGCATTGAATGCGCCTGATTCCCAGGCTGCTAATGCTTTTTGGTGACTGTCCACTGTGAAAGCATCTTGCTGCTCACGTGTAATTCCATACTCTTCCGCTAGGACATCGGCAGTTTCGCCCATCACCGTATCGCACAAGGGGCAAATATAACCGTCTCGGTAATTAGAATCCACCACGGTCCCGTCTCCCAAACGATATCCCCAGCGAGCTTTCATCAAAAGATAGGGAATCTGAGACATTTGCTCCACGCCCCCCACCAGGACTATGTCATTTTCTCCCATCATTATGGATTGCGCTCCCAGGGTGATTGATTTCAGCCCCGAACCGCAGGCCTTGTTGACGGTGAAAGCTACCTTCTCCGGCGGCATACCACTGCGCCATGCAATTTGGCGAGCGACGTTGGGGCCGATACCTGCCTGGCGGGCACATCCGAAAATTGATTCGTCCACCTGATCTGGAGTCAGCCCGGCCCGGTGAATGGCCTCTGCCGCGACGACTTCGCCTAACGCCGCTGCGGAGACATTTTTCAACCCGCCGCCAAAATTCCCAATTGGTGTCCGAACTGCCGATATTATCACGACTTCTTGCATTGCTTGGCTCCTGTTGATTTCATTTCAAGTTATTTGGGTGTGTTTCATTTCCGTCAGTAATTCCCGATATGAGGAAATGTCAAGACTTCGGAAGTCTTCAGTGACCTATTTCGCCAATAAATGCGTTTTCAAAGACTTCCGAAGTCTGCTTCTAGCTACAAAGCGGGAATTGCTGCATTTCCGTTGATAGCGCCGATTGATGCGAAGCAGGAGAAATGTTTTTCGTCGCCCGTATCGAAATCAAGCGATATTGCTCAGACAGAACGACATTTCTGGGTTTCGATACGCCGGAAAAGCATCGGACACTCAACCGGCGAAATGTCATCCTTCGACTCGTTTGAAACGCGCACAAGTTATTTTGATGTGTAGATTCCATCCGGGTCTAATTTTTTTCGGATGATGCGGATCTCTTCTTGGGTTGGCGGGCTTGTTTTTTTCAGGTCGGTTTTTATTTTTAGAGGCCAGCTTATCTCTGCTTGGATTTCTTCTAATGTGATTCCAGGGTGCATGGAGGTGAGAACCATTTCGCCTGATTCTTGATCAAAACCGAAGATGGCTTTATCAGTGACAACTAACTTTGGGCCTGCGCCCGGCATGCCAAGAGCCTGTCTTGAATTTGCGCGACTGTTCAGGTGCCCAGCGCTGGTTCTAAAATCCAGCTTTTCGACAAAGGTGCGTTTCTTCAAGCGTCCGATAACAAAGATCTTTTGGGCGTGGATGGCAATTTCGCAAGCACCACCGCTCCCGGGTAAGCGCACCTTGGGATTGTCGTAATCGCCAATCACGGTAGTATTGATATTGCCGTAGCGGTCAATTTGAGCCGCTCCCAGGAATGCGACCTCAATGCGTCCGCCCTGGAGGTAATTCATGAATAAATCTGTCATCGAGCAAATCGATGTTGCTCCGCTTATCAACGTTGGGTCGCCGATTGATAGAGGCAGTCTGGCCGGTTTGGCGCCAAACACGCCCGATTCGTAAACCAATTCCATTTTGGGGGCAACCGTGCGGCGAGCTAGATTACAGGCAATATTGGGCAAGCCAACGCCCACAAAGACGACGCGTTCCCCCGCCAGCGCTCTGGAAGAAGATGTGATCATGATTTCTGATGGAGAATAGTTTTTCATTGTTATTACCACTAAGTACACGAAGGACTCAAAGGTTAAATATTTACATCACAACACGTTGAATGCCGTTTTTGAGGTGCGGCACGTTGAAATTTATGATAAAACCTAAGCGTAAATCTATTACCTTTAGATAAGACATCAGTTGTGCTTGATGGATAGGATGAATAGAGTCTACAGCCTTGATCTCAGCGATAACTAAATCACCGATGAGTAAATCAAGACGTTGGCCTTTTATGCGTAAATCCTTGTATGGAACGGTAATGGTTTTTTGTCGGCTAAAAGGCACATGCCGCAGGGTTAGCTCGTGATATAAAGCATCCTCGTATATGCGCTCCAAATATCCTGCTCCTAGAATTGTATGCACTTCGAAAGCCGAATCGAGTAGCACTTTCCCTAAACGCTCTACTTTATCGGGAATGGGCTGGTATTTAGATTTCACCGGTTTTCCTTTGTGTACTTTGAGGCCTTTGTGGTAGGTTAACCGTAAATACCGTAGTTCACGGGTTGGGAAAGCGATTCCCCGGGAGCAAGACGTTCCCAAATACCAGGTTCTTGATGGGCTAATTTTTCCAGATAACCTCCCCAATTTCCGACTCCATAGACCCACTCGTTGAGCCATTTTTGGGTTTGTTCCTCACTGCGGGATATCTTATCCCATTCAAGATAAAAGTGATTGTCCCGGTCATAGTATCCCTGAACGTAGGAAGGGTGTGTCCCGTGGGGCTGGCAAACTATAGCGTCAACGATGATGTGGGGAATGAGGGTGCGGTTTGGATCGCTGCGAATCACCGATTCGGCCACGATTTCCTCGACCACAACGATGACGCGTTTCGCCGCGAAAGCGACCTCTTTTTGCATCCCCACCAAACCCCAAAGTTGGGTGTTGCCAAGTTCATCGCTGCGTTGGGCGTGAATGATGGCTACGTCTGGATTCAGAGGGGGAACGACGGCTATTTGCCCGTTTCCATAAGGGCTTTCCACATATTGTATTTTTGGGTTTGCATTACCTAAATCTGTCCCGGTATAACTTTGGAGGGGGAAAAATGGCAAATGGGACGCACCAGCTATGTAGCGGCTTACCATGCCGAAGTGAGAATATTCTTCGATTTCAAGATGATGAGGGATGTCTTTTTCAACCGCGCGGCGGACACAATGTAAGGAACCCACGCCGGGATTGCCCAAATAGCTAAATACAAGTTTTCGCGCACAGCCCGCCGCTACCATTTGGTCATAGATCAAATCCGGAGTCATACGGCAAAGGGTCAACTCTCTGCGTTTTTGCCGGATGATCTCATGAGCCGCCGAGAAGCAAATAAAAGCCGTGAATCCCTCAATGGCAACGCTATCCCCATCGTGGACGTGTTCGGCGATTGCTTCCTGCATAGATTTTAGTTTCATAAAAATACTCCTAAGAGCTGACTATCTAGTGCATAGCTTCAATGTGAGCTAAGGCATCAGTAAATATCTCAAAGGCTGTATTCATCTCATCGATTGTTATATTTAGCGGCGGCGCGAAGCGGATGGTGTTTGGGCCGCAGGGCAGCAATATCAAGCCTCGCCGGAAACTCGCTTGGATCACTTCTTCAACTTCTTGCTCGGCTCTTTGCTTGGTTTCTTTATCTTTGACAAGCTCTACGCCAATCATCAGCCCAAGCCCACGAACATCTCCAATTAATTTGCTCGTTGCTTGCAAATCTTTCAATTTCTCCAAGAGCTGGCCGCCAATCTGGGCGGCATTTTCTGTCAGCCCTTCATCTTCGATCACGTCAAGTGTGGCATGTGCCGCTGCGCCCGCGACTGGGTTGCCGCCATAGGTGCTGCCATGAGCGCCCGGGGGCCAGGTCATCACGCTTTCTTTAGCGATCATTGCTGAAATCGGCATTCCAGAGGCTAACGCTTTGGCAGAACAGATAATGTCGGGTTCCACACCCCAATGCTCCGCTGCGAACATTTTTCCTGTCCTGCCTATGCCAGATTGAACTTCATCATCAACCAACAAGATGCCGTATTTGTCACAAAGCGCTCTAATTTTGGTCAACCAACCCTCGGGCGGGACAACGTATCCTCCCTCACCTTGGACTGCCTCCACAAAGATGGCGGCCACTTCCGTTGGATCGATTGTGTGGGCAAAAAGTGACTCTTCGATGAAGTCAACACAGGCTAAATTACATTCAGGATAAGTCAGGTTGTAAGAGCAGCGATAACAATATCCATAAGG
>JAYELX010000060.1:0-5433 GCA_034717875.1 Chloroflexota bacterium
TGGACTGCTACAAGGAGTATTAGTTGGCATATTGGCAACGGTTGTGTTATTTGCCATAAACTATAGTCGCATCAACGTGATTCGCAGCTCTCTTTCCAGGACAACCTATCAAAGCAATGTGGAACGTTCACCGCATTACCAGGAATATCTACAATCAGAGGGAGAGAAAATATATATACTCAAGCTGCAAGGCTTTATCTTCTTTGGGACCGCCTTCAACCTGCTTCACAATATAAAACTACGCTTGAAGGATACAGAACTTGCCCATCTACAATTCCTGGTTCTTGATTATCGGTTAGTACACGGCATCGACTCATCTGCGCTGAACAGTTTTACACAGATACGCCACCTGGCTGAATTGCACAATTTCAGGATCATTTTCGCAGACATATCTGACATTATTAAAAAGCAACTTAGCAAGGGTGAAATTCTCGTCTCTGAAGACAATATCGCCCGGCAATGCCTTGATATTGACCATGCCGTGGAATGGTGCGAAAATGAACTCTTAAACCATATCACACAAATTAGGCCGCCGTCAATTAAAATCCAATTGAGCGGGATATTCCCGGCATCTATCGAAATCGACCGTTTTTTAGACTATCTCGAGGAACAGATTGTAGATGAAAACACCATCCTCATTCGCAAAGGTGATCCACCACACGGAATTTACTTCATCGAGCGAGGTCAAATTACAGTTCAAATGAAATTAGAGACCGGAGAAATAACCCGGCTTCGCAGCATGGGCCCCGGCACGATAGTTGGCGAACTTGGTGTCTATCTTAACAATCCCGCATCCGTTACCGTAGTCACTGACCTCGCCAGCATCGTTCATACACTCACTCTGGAAGCCTTAGAAAAAATGGAACAAGAAGACCCTGCTCTTGCCTCAGCTTTCCACAAGTTCATGGTCTCATACCTTGGGCAGCGATTGGTGAATACGAACACAACGCTGCGAGAATTTATGGAGTAAGAAACATATATAGGTAAACAGCAAGTCATCGTAGTTGCTCAAAATCCTGTTGGTCAAGCGGCGATAGAAGTGCATTGCATTTGGAAAATGCGTTGCACTTCGGGTTATTCAATGGGATTCTTGGTCAACCCATTGTGCAGCGCATCTTCAAGATGAAATGAACCACTAACAATTTGAGCAGTTACAAGTTATCAATTAGACAGATCATATTTTATGACCACACTTTGTATATACCACAACGATACTGATGGACGCGCTGCCGCCGCGATCGTGCGCCGTGCACTTGGCCACAAGACAAGTTTATACGAAATGAAACACGGTGATTCGCTCCCCCTGGAGGAAATACTTATAGCTGAGCACATCATCATCGTGGATTTCTCTCTTCCCCGTGAAGATATGGAGCGATTGGCCAATTACCATCAACTAACCTGGATTGATCACCATAAATCAGCGCTGAATAATCTGAAGGATATCTCCCAAAAATGGTCTGGCGTACGTGACACCAACGAAGCCGCTTGTGTGCTCACCTGGAAATACTACTTTCCTGACCAACCTGTCCCTCGAGCAATCGTGCTCATTGGTGATCGTGATATCTGGAAGTGGGCAGAGCAAGACACAGGGGCTTTCAATGAGGGAATTTATCAATTGAACACCAATCCTCACAACGATAAACTTTGGGAATCTTTACTAAATAACGACTCAACACTATTAGCCCAAATCATCGATCGCGGCAGCATTCTGCGGGGGGCTCGCCTTCGAAATATCCAAGCAGCCACGGCCCGATATGGCTTCCCCGTAACCTTCGAAAGTCACCGAACTTTCGCTGTCAACTTGCGAGGGTCCGGCGACCTAGGAGAACATATTCGCAATTGCGGCTACGAAATAGCCTATTGCTACATTGATGGCCTGCTAGATGGAAAACTGTACACTTATGTATCACTCTATTCGAACGAAGTCGATGTTGCAAAAATTGCCCAACGCTTTGGGGGTGGGGGACACGCGGGGGCGGCCGGATTCCACTTCGAGAGGGAAATACAACCCTTCCCGCCGGAAGCAGATGTCGAATACTAACCAACCTACAGCCCCCACTGACGACAAATCAGATTGTTCCAAAAAATGAATTGCCCCTCTGCGTCCTCGCTTCTCTGCATTACCAGCCGGTGGAACCAGGCGATTGTGGCAAAGCCACTGATATTTTTACGCGCTCGTAAGCCCACCAGCAATTCTACTTTTAGCTATGTCATTGCGAACCTGACGCTTTCTAGAGTGTGGCAATCTTCTGTTAGCGTCTGTGAGATTGCCACGTCGCTGCCATCGGCACGCAGAGCCAAAAACGCTCCTCGCAGTGAGTGACACGATTAGATTTGCTGCCAGTACACAGCCTCAATTGCAGATGGTTTGCCGGCATGGTAGAATAATAAATACAAACACGTTTCATCGAATACTTATGCCCCTCCCCCAGAAAATGGATCGAGAGACTGAGTTTTTATAAAGAAAAATGTTATCTTCTCAGAAAATAGAGAGGATACAGTAAAGTGTTAAAGGAAGGAAAAAATGGAAAAGGAAATTGGTACTTTCGCAGTAAAAAAGGGGCTGGCTCAAATGCTCAAAGGCGGTGTAATCATGGATGTGGTCACCCCCGATCACGCCCGCATAGCAGAGGATGCTGGTGCGGCAGCAGTTATGGCCTTAGAACGCATCCCCGCTGACATCCGCGCTCACGGAGGCGTCGCCCGCATGAGCGACCCTGGCTTGATCGAAGAAATCATGAAAACTGTTTCTATTCCTGTGATGGCAAAAGTGCGCATTGGGCATTTTGTCGAAGCACAGTTATTGGAAGCCATCGGCGTTGACTATATCGACGAATCTGAGGTGCTGACGCCCGCCGACGTGGAAAATCACATCAACAAACGCGATTTCAAGATTCCCTTTGTGTGTGGCTGCCGCAACTTGGGTGAAGCCCTACGTCGGATCGGTGAAGGTGCGGCCATGATCCGTACAAAAGGAGAAGCGGGAACCGGCGACGTGGTCGAGGCCGTGCGGCACGCGCGCTCCGTGCTGGGAGCAATTCGCCGCCTACAAAACATGCCCGATGAAGAACTAATGGCTTATGCCAAGAGTATCGGCGCTCCTTACCAAATCGTCAAAGAAACCAAAGAACTGGGCCGCATGCCAGTGGTCAACTTTGCGGCCGGCGGCATTGCTACCCCCGCAGACGCAGCCTTGATGATGCAGCTTGGCGTGGACGGAATCTTCGTCGGCTCAGGCGTCTTCAAATCTGGCGACCCCGCCAAACGCGCAGACGCAATCGTCAAAGCAACAACCCACTACAACGACCCCAAAATCCTGGTAGATGTTAGCCGCAACTTGGGCGAGGCCATGGTCGGGCGACAAATCTCCGATATTCCTGAAGCGGAGCAGATCGCCCAGCGCGGATGGTAACAAAATAGTATGAAAATTGGAGTTTTAGCATTACAAGGAGACTTTGCCGAACACGTCACCACACTGAGTCGCATCGGTGTGGCGGCGTGGGAGGTGCGTCTACCCCGTCATCTGGAAGGCTTGGACGGATTAATCATCCCGGGCGGTGAGTCCACCACCATTGGCAAACTAGCGATTGATTTCAATCTAATAGAACCGCTGCGTGAATTCGGTCGTCACAAAGCCATCTGGGGAACCTGTGCGGGCGCAATTTTCATCTCTAAGGACGCGCGCCGGTCGCAGCCCCTGCTGGAATTGATGGACATCACCGTCGAACGCAACGCCTTCGGGCGACAAGTAGACAGCTTCGAGGTTGATTTAGATATTGCGGCCCTCAAAAAGGTGGACCCAAACGGGGCTCCGTATCATGCCATCTTTATTCGCGCTCCCCTGATCGAATCCGTCAAAGGGGAAGCGCAAACGTTGGCATCGCTCCCCGATGGACGCATCGTCGCAGCTCAAGAAGGCCATTGGCTGGCAACAGTCTTTCACCCGGAATTGACGCGCGATGACCGCTTTCACAAGTATTTCATCGAAATGGCTCGAATGACACAAAGTGGTGGTTAAATGGTAGGTGATGCCTCAGCTACACAGGTGATAGTCACTTACCGACCAGGCATAGCTCAGATTTTTTTATAGTTTGCAAACATATTTTTCCAGCCAAAGTCCCGAAGTAAGTGACTGTCACCTTTCGCCATCACTTGCTTTGTTATCCGCTATCCAACATAATTTTATGCTTCGACCCTTTGATTGGCGCGATTTGCTAAAACTGTACCGCTATCGCCATCAGAGCATCTACCTCAATAATGCCCTGATGGCAACGCGCGCGCCAGAGTTGATCCCGTCAGTGCTGCTCTCGTACCTATCCCCATCAATGGGACGTTTTACCTGGATAATGTCTGACTTATATGACAACGCCATCCCCCTGATAGGTCAATTTACGCATGCGGAGGCATCGCATACTGCATTACTCGCATTTCTGACCCCCAAAAACGCTCTGGATTCGTCTCGAACTCCAAAGTTGATTACACTCCTGGCCAAACAAGCCGGGCAACGCGGCGCATTCCATTTGCTGGCCGATGTCGAGGAAGATACAACAATTTTCGAAATTCTAAGAAAAGTCGGTTTCTCGGTTTCTGCACATCAACGCGTCTGGCAATGGAATCGCAAACTCCCTGATTCCCACAGGGACTACAATTGGAAAACGACGCGCCCGGTCGATATAATTCCCCTTCGGTCGCTTTATCGGAAAACTATTCCAAAGCCCATCATCCAGATTGAACCGCTGCAAACAACGCCCCTGAAAGGCCTCGTTTACTATCGAGAAACACAGGCTATGGGATACGCAAAAATCAAGTACGGTCATGGCGGCATTTGGGTACAACCTTGCTTCCATCCCGATATGGATGATGTAAATAGTATCATCATTGATCTACTCAACAGCATCCCCGAACGCCGCGCCCGTCCCCTGTACTTATGCGTGCGAGATTACCAACCAAACCTGGAGCCAGCCCTGAACGCTCTGGAATGGATACCCAGCCCCAAGCAGGTCTTCATGGTTAAACACCTTGTTGCTCGTCACAAAATCATAACGGATTTCAAAATTCCAAATCTAAATGGACAGCCCGAGGCCTCGATACCCATAACCCAATCGAAACGCAATACCTAACCACCTATATGCAAAATATAAAAATTACCGACGATCTCGACATCCTTTTGAGCATCATCCCCCCCCATATTACTCAAGCGATTCGCGAGATTGATGATAGCAGCAACTTACTGGAAGTCATCATTGATCTAGGCCGCGTCCCCACAGCACGTTTTCTGCAAGGAGAAGTAACTCTCGGCGAAGACAATATTAGCAAAGACGAGATCGATTATGTCTGCTCGCGCGTAAGCAAATTCGATGACGACAATCGCGCCGGGTTGGAACGCACCCTGCACCGCATCGCCGCCATCCGCAACCGCCGCGGTGACATCAT
>JAYELX010000061.1:0-5383 GCA_034717875.1 Chloroflexota bacterium
GGTCGAAATGGCGAAAGCATTCCTGCACAAGGACGAACTTATCTCCATTTCTGTCTTTTGCGTGAGCGAGGGATGTTTCGACTTGCACCAGTCCCGCGCTCATCACGAAAGACATGGGGATAGATGGATGCAGCATAGGCGCGCGGTCAAGAAGATGAAAGTCGCGCTGCTCGTAGTATTCTACAAAGCGTTGTCGAATCTCGGTGACATTCAAACCATGATCCTTTTAATTGTATTCAGACGAATTGGTTGGTAACTCAAATATAATGTAATTATAATGCACATTCTAAGTGCGAGTCAATTGGGTAAGCAGCAGTTTTGCGGAAAAAGAGACATATTTCACTGCTTTTTTCCGTAAACGCATAAATTGCTCGTCTCTCGTTAACCAAAAACACCCCACCGCCTCAACGGTGAGGTGCAAACAGTCGCTCAGCACGATCAAACCCTAAAATCCTAAACTAAACCAATTAGTATTGAGCAAAACAGAACAACTCATCACCACTAGCAGAATCAGCAAAATAACCCCGCAACCGCAGCCCGAACAGGAGCAGCCGCGGCCGAAGCCAAAGCGTTCTTGCAGCCAATCAAACAAAGCATCGAGCAAAAACAATTTCAATAAACCAGATAGACATCCGGGACGATTGTTCATAACAAACTCCTTTTTATAATTTACTCATTGCGAATCGAGATTCAGATACGTACAATTTTATATACGCAGATAGCCCCCAATAGTTTCAGACAAACTTGCAAAACACTCACACAACCTCAATATACTTCCCGGAGACAACTTCACCAATCACCCACAACGGCTGACCAACTTCATCAGCGCGCCCCAGCATCGGCTTGACTTGATCGGGCGGAACGGCCAGCAGTAGCCCGCCGCTGGTTTGGGGATCAAAGAGCAGCAATTCCTGATATTCCTCGATCCCATTCCCGAAGCGCACATGCGGCTTAAAATAGAGAAGATTATCGTAAGCCCCTCCAGGGAAGGAGTAGGCCTGGCCATAATCGAGCGCACCCGCGGTGAAGGGAATTCTATCCCACTCGAAGCGCAACCCCACCCCTGAGGTGGCAGCCATCTCCCAGGCGTGCCCCATCAAACTGAACCCGGTTACATCGGTGGCTGCCCGCACTCCGAATTCAACCGCCAATTCCGCCGCGCCTCGATTGAGCTGCATCATCCAATCGATAACCTCATCAACATCTGCGCCATCGGCCTGGCCCTGTTTGATCGCCGTGGTCGTGACGCCGAAACCCAGCGGCTTACTGAGCATGAGTACATCGCCGGGGCGGGCGTTGCCCTTGGTCATCATCTTATCAGGATGAACAAAACCCAGAGCAATCAACCCATACTTGGGTTCAACATCTTGAATTGTGTGACCACCAGCCAGCACCACTCTGGCCTCACGCGCCTTCTCGGCCCCGCCGCGCAGAATCTCGCCCAAGAACGCCGGGGGAAGATCTGGCGGGAAGGCGGCCACATTGAGCGCAAGGAACGGTTTCCCGCCCATGGCATACACGTCCGAGAGACTGTTAGCCGCGGCGATAGCCCCATACTCGTAAGGCGTATCCACCACCGGAGTGAAAAAGTCGGTCGTGACCACCAGAGCGCGCTCGGCATCGAGTCGCCACACGGCAGCATCGTCGGGATTGTCTAAGCCGATGAGCAAATCGGGGTAATCGTCGTTCTCGAACAGATTTTCGATAGGACGCAGCACCTGCGCCAGCGTTTCCGCACTTAGTTTCGACGCTCAACCCGAACAGCTCGATAGCGTTGTCAAACGAATCTTATTTTCTGATGAAGTTTCTGCGTTTTGTTTGCTCATAAGAAAAGTTTGCAAGTTTGCAGCAATTCCCGATATTATGAAGAAGAGGCAAGACTTCGGAAGTCTCGAACGACATATTTCGCTAACAAAAAGGCATCCGAAGACTTCCGAAGTCTAGTTTTAGTTTCAAAACGGGAATTGCTGGCAAGTTTGAAAGTTGAAAGTTTGCAAGTTACAAGTTACAAGTTTGCAAATGCCTGCATCGGTTGCTAATTACGTTCCCTCAATCCACGCAGGTGGATTTCGCACCTCAGCCTCGAATTGATTCGATGGCCTTAGGCAAAATCGACCCTGCCCCGTAAAACCGACCCGCGTCGGCGGCTAATTACATTCCATCAATCCACGCAGGTGGATTTCGCACCTCAGCCTCGAATTAATTCGATGGCTTTGGCAAAATCGACCCTACCCCGCGAAACCGACCCGCTTCGGCTGCTAATTACGTTCCCTCAATCCACGCAGGTGGATTTCGCACCCCAGCCTCGAATTAATTCGATGGCATGAATTCTAATTATGGACTTTCAGTCTCCTCGGGCGTTTCCGTCGGCACGGGCGTAGGCATAACAACAGGCTGCTCCAACCCTTCCGTCTCGGGCAATGGAATCAAAAAAGGATTATCGCTGGGCAGCAACATCACATTTATATTCGGCGCGAGCTCCTCGATATAACGATACTGAAGCAAATCGGGATTCTGCTCCAACACCGCAGCAATCAACTCCAAAGCCTCAGCCTCAGCCTCGGCCCGAATCACGCGCGCCTTAGCATCAGCTTCTGCCTGCACGAGCAAGGATTGCGCCTTTCCTTCAGCATCGAGAATAGCCGCATCGCGCTGTCCCTCAGCAACCTTGCGGGCCTGCTCGGCCTCCTGCTTCCTTTGCTCCACAACCAAAGCCGCTTGCTCGGCCTGCTGTTCGGCAATCTGCTTTTGTTCCACCGAATCAGCATATTCATCCGAAAAAGCCACATTTCGCAACACAAAATCCACCAAAATCAGCCCGCCCTCATTTAACCTATTCGCCATATTAGTCGTAATCTGGTCGGCTAACTCGACACGCTTTGTACTATAAACCTCCTCGATGCTATATTGTGAAATAGCCTCACGGATAACCCCGCGGGCATGAGGGCGCACAAGGCTGTCGACATAAGTGTTTTGCCATTTAATATGTACGTCCACCACATCATCTGGATTGACGGCGAAAATCATCGTGGCATCAATCTTGACTATTTGCCCATCCGAAGTGCGTGCTTCCACAGAGTCATCCCCTTGAATCTGTCCCTCGGTGTTAGCAATAGACATGGTATAAGATTGCCGTGAAATCGAGTAGTTCACCACACTCTCAGCATAAGGCACAATCCAATTCAACCCCGGTTGCAAGGCCTCCTGGCGGATACCATCCTTAATCGCGGAAATAACCACGCCGCGCTCTTGGGGCTGAATAAAAACCAAGCCGGCACTGGCGGTATTCAACACCAACGCAAGCACCACTGCCACAATCAAACTTGTAACAGTGGCTTTAACTGGCTTATGTTTCGAAGCTCGCAGCACCGTCAGCGCAAGCAACCCAATCACTACCAGCCATGAAAAACCAGCAATAGCAGATACAACAACAGTAATATTCATATTCACTCCTTTGCCTAACAAACAGTTAAAATCTAAACACAATCGCACGTAAACATGATACCATGCTTATATGAAAATCGGCAAAGGCAAAATCACCGAGATAATAGCAGGGTTTGGAGAATCCCTCTCCCTGAGGAATAATTGTGCCCTGGAACAAAAACCTACCCCTGGGCAATATCTCCTGCCCACAAACCTGGAGATGCAGACTCAGTTATAGCTGTTCCTCTTTTCCCCAGCGGGATTGCCAATCCGAAAACGTAACTCGGATTGCTAATCCGAGAGAGTAAACCGGATTGCCAATCCGGTAAGCACCCCGGATTGGTAATCCAGTCATCCGATTCAAAAGGAAACCCAAATATGAAAACCGAAACCCTAACCCTCCAAAAATTCGTCTACGGCGGTGAAACATTGGGGCGTCTCTCCGATGGCCGCGCCGTTTTCGTGCCCTACGCCTTTCCCGGCGAGACAGTGCGCGTCCGGTTGGTGGAAGATAAAAAACGCTACGCCCGTGCCGAACTCGTCGAAGTGCTGACCGCCTCCGAAAAACGCATCGAGCCGCGCTGCCCGCATTATTTCACCCCCACCCCCGCGGGAGGGGCGGCCTGCGGCGGCTGTCATTATCAACACATCCCCTACCAAGAGCAGCTGCAACTAAAATCCGACGTCTTGATTGACCAACTTGAACGCCTCGGCAAAATCGAAGACACTCCCATCCAACCGATCGTTGCATCTCCACAGCCCTGGAATTATCGCAACCACGTCCAATTCCACATTTCACCCGAAGGACGTCTAGGCTTTCAATCCCCGCGCTCACAAGGCATAATTCCCATCGACGAGTGTCACCTCCCCGCTGCCGCCATCAACGAACTCTGGCCTCAGTTGGACATGGAATCCATCCCCGGCCTCGACCGCGTTGGCGTGCGGGTGGGAGCGGACGATGACCTCCTCGTTGTGCTGGAAAGCAGCGATCCCCAGCCGGTCAGCCTGGACATTGACATTCCAATCTCGGTGGTGCATTTGGGCCCGGGCGGCAGGCTCGTGCTGGCCGGAGACGATCATGTCGTCATCGCTGTGGACGAGCAGCTATTTCGCGTCTCGGCAGCCGCTTTCTTTCAAGTCAACATCCCCATGGCCGAAAAAATGGTCCACCACCTGCTGGACAATCTCCCTCTCAGCGAAGAAACCACCATTATTGATGCCTACTGCGGCGTGGGGCTGTTCAGCGCATTTCTCGCCCCGCATGTGGGTCGATTGGTGGGCATCGAATCATCACCCGCCGCTTGCGCAGATTTTGTGATCAATTTGGACAAATTCGACAACGTGGAGCTTTACGAAGCCCCGGCTGAGGCCGCGCTCCCGAAGCTGGACATGCACCCCGAGATCATCGTAGTTGATCCCCCCCGCTCGGGGCTGGACCGCCATGCCCTGGACGGAATCCTATCCCTGGAGCCAGACACGCTGGCCTACGTCTCCTGCGACCCGGCCACCCTATCCCGCGACGCCAAACGCCTCACCCGCGGCGGATACCAGCTCCAGCAGATCACGCCTTTCGATCTGTTCCCGCAAACCTACCACATCGAGAGCATCAGCTTTTGGGTAAAGGCTTAATGACCCCCCGGAGAAGTCTAGCGACATCGCTCCGCGCGACCTGGTAACATCGCTCCACACGACCTGGCGACACCGCTCTGCGGTGTCGCCGTGGGAAGCACGCTCCGCGTGTTTTGATGGAAAGAAAAGACGCAGAGCGTCCAATTAGCGTTCCACCGCAGGAGCGGATGGAACGAGAAATAGTAATCTGGTGACATCGCTCCGCACGACCTGGCGACATCACTCTGCACAACTCTGGCGACATCGCTCCGCACAACTCTGGCGACATCGCTCCGCGGTGTCGCCGTGATAAGCACGCTCCGCGTGTATTGTTTGGATTTCTCATGCGTCG
>JAYELX010000062.1:0-5382 GCA_034717875.1 Chloroflexota bacterium
AAGTGACAATCCGCGCTGCGGATGGAAACGTTGTCGAGAAATTGAGCCAATTTATCTAAATACTAATTACTGACGACCGACTTGCAGATTGCTGGAAGAAGTATCGCAATCTGTGATCGGTCGTCTGTGTCATACAAGGGGTAGCAGATTGAAGATGAAAACATTAGTCATTGGCTTGGGCAGCCCTATAATCACCGATGACGGCGTGGGTATCAAAGTAGCCTATCAAGTCGAGAAAGCACTGAAAAACCGGGTTTCTGAGGATGAAATCACTATCACTGAGGCCAGCGCAGGCGGCGTCCGCTTGATGGAAGCCATGATCGGATACGACCGCGTCATTCTGATCGATGCTTTCATGCCGCGCGAGAATAATAATCCTGGCGTCATTCACAAAATGAGCCTGGATGATCTGCGTGATATCACTCCCACCCAGCACAGCGCGTCTGCCCATGATACTACATTGGTCAATGCTTTGGACATGGGCCAACGATTGGGCCTGCACTTGCCAAAAGAGATCACAATTTTCGCCATTGAAGTGGAAAACATTTCCGAATTTGGTGAAGAACCCACGCCCGCTGTTGCCGCAGCAATTCCTGATGCCACGGCGGCGGTTTTGCAAGAATTGTCAGCATAACACTAATAGTAATCGTTCACTCCTCCCATCACAAAAGGTGACTGTCACTTCCGAAATCATCCCTATCTGTCATACTATTTCGTAAAAAGAGAGCTTTTATTCCGAAAAGTGTCGAATAAGTGACAGTCACCTCAGGTATTATTAGGGGAGGTGAACACTTACCTCTAATACAATCTCTATCCAGCACCAACCCCAAAACCGGATTCTCGCTATTTAAGCGAGGTCCGTTTTTTTTTGGTAAAAGAATGAGTTAAGGTAATTGCTCAAAAGCTTGTTGGTTTATGAAAAAACAGTTAGCTTAGCCTCTAGTCCGAATGGACTTTGCGATATTACCACGGTTGGTTTCCCCAAAGGTGATCACTCCCGCACGGGCGTTAACGCACCGTGCTAAATTTACGAAGCCCCTTCGGGCTAGCACTTTGCGTGCCTTTGAGCATTTGTGCTAATTTGTTGAACGAGCACACGAAATCCTAAAGGGCCGCCCGCTCGAGCGGGCTAAATGGCGCCACTAAATTTTAAGCAATTACGAGTTAAGTCACTTGTTGTTTTTCTTGACTACATTTATACTAGGGCATCGTAATTATTCAGTTCCCTTGCCATCATCTTAGCCCTTGCCCCTCACCTTCCCCACCCTACCTTGTCCGCACCCTACCCCTAACATACCCTTGTCCGCATACTACTCCTTGCCCCTCACCCTACTTTTTGCCCTCACCCTACCCCTCTCCCAAAGGGAGAGGGAACAGCTAACTAAAGCTGGCAGAATGCCCCGTTCTGTGAACGGGGATGAATGCCTGTTTTTTCCGTATTTGAAATCGTGGTGGCAAAGCCACGAATTGGGCTAAATGCCCCGGCCTGTGGCCGGTGATAGTCCAATTCGAACGATTTCTTTACTCTCCCTTTGAGGGATGATTGAGGTGGGGGACCGAACGCTTATAATAATAGCCTGACAGCTGATGGTTGATACCCAAACCGAGGTAGCTTATGAAAATAATCTCACGCCGAACACTATTATTCAGCATCATCACCGCAGCATTAGTGGCTCTGTTTTTTACAACCAGCGCAGATGCTGCCGCCCCATCCCCGAACGATATTTCCACTTCGACCGAAACCTTCCTGGATGATTCGCCCCCGCCCCCAAATCGAGATTCTTGTCTGCACTGCCACATAAAGGGGGAAGAGTCAGGCGTCTGGACTCCGCTGTCACGCTGGATCGTTTTTGGCACCGCGGGGTTGATTTTCGCTTTTGGAGTTGTTCGCAGCATCAGCGCGTGGAAGACCAGATCGCCATGGAAGCCATTAGTGGCGCGCACCGCCGAATGGGTGGACGAACGCTACAAAATCTCGGGCCCCCTCTCGAAGGTACTCAAAAAGCCCATTCCTGAATGGCAGCGCCGTTGGTGGTATTGCCTGGGAGGCCTGACCGCTTTCCTGTTCATTGTGCAGGCCATCACTGGGGTTATGCTGGCCTTCTATTACAAACCCACCCCTGAAGCTGCCTACGCCAGCATCCAATTCATCGAAACCGAGGTGCGTTTTGGGTCTGCCATTCGAGCCATCCATCACTGGGCTGCCAATGGCATGGTACTTATGGTCGTCGCCCACATGGTGCGGGTTTTCGTCACAGGCGCGTTTAGAAAACCTCGCGAACTCAACTGGGTCAGCGGGGTGGTTTTATTCATCGTCACGCTGGGCTTTGGCTTCACCGGCTATTTGCTCCCCTGGGACCAGCGAGCTTACTGGGCTACCACAGTGGGCACAGAAATTGCGGGCAGCATCCCTGTCATCGGAGAGTTGGCCCTCTTGTATCTGCGCGTGGGGTGGAATATCACCTCACTCACCCTAAGCCGCTTCTTTGCTTTGCATGTTCTCGTTTTCCCTGCCGTTATTATTGGAATGATGGGCTTGCACTTCATCATGGTGCGCCGTCAAGGCATACACAAACCCTTATAGGCCCCCGGAGAAACCCCAATGAACGAATCAAAATCTCAAGACGAAAAGACAGTCCCTTTTTACCCAGACCATGTAGCGCGGGAAGCTAAAGTCGCGCTAGGCTTTGCGATTGTGCTGATTATCATCGGCATTATCGGGCTTTTCAATCCTGTAGGCTTAGAGCAGCCGGCCGACCCAATGGTCACACCCGCCCATGTCAAATCGGAGTGGTACTTCCTGTTTCTTTACCAGCTGCTCAAGATTATTCCCCAAAGCATTTTGGGAATCGAAGGCAAAGTAATCGGTGTACTGATCCCCGTAATTGGAATAGTACTACTCACCCTTTGGCCTTTCATCGATCGTAAGCCCGACACAACCCCAAAAGATGGACGCAAACGCCTGATAATTGCCAGCGTTCTGCTTGTGATTATTACAATCCTGACAATTTGGGGAGGAGTGAGTTAACCATGACTATAATTACCCGGCGTGATTTCCTGAAAGGCGTCAAAAGTTTTCTTGCCGCGACCGGTTTAGCGGCATTGTTTGGCCCTGTCTTGGCATATTTCTACCCCCCCAGCTTGGATGAAACCCCTCCCGACCCCGTGTTGGTTGCCCCTATGGGAGAATTATCTGTAGGTGAGGGAAAGAAGGTCTCTTTTGGTCGCTACCCCGCTCTGGTGATTAACACCTCGGAGGGTTTGAAAGCATATTCAGCCGTATGCACCCACTTTGCCTGCATCTGCAAGTGGGACCCCGATCTGGGACAAATTGTGTGCCCCTGCCACGACGGTTTCTTCGACCCGTTAGATGGGAGCGTAATTTCCGGTCCACCCCCCACCCCGCTCGCAACCTTGAACGTCGAAATTGTAGACGGCGACATCTATGTGAGCGTAGGAGGTGAGGCATGACCACCAACACAGTTACAGGAGGCAAGAAGCAAGATGCAAGATGCAAGAAGCAAGAGGCAAGAGGCAAATGGCAAGCGGCAGTGATCAACTTTTTTGTTCACGCCATTGGGCAGATCCGCATCTGGAAGAAAATACCCGTTGGCGTTATGCACTTTTTGATATTCTGGGGCATCCTCATCCAAGTTGTGGGTACAGCCATAAACCTGATGCAGATGACGCTCTTTACGCCCTTCGAGTTGGCGACATTTCCGCGCGAGGGCAGTTATCTGGGTTACGAATTCCTGATGGATTTAGCGGGCGTTTTCATCCTGGTGGGTGTGCTGATAGCCCTCATCCGCAGATTGGTGGCACGTCCGAAATACCTCGAATCCCGTTGGGACGATTATTACGCCCTGATCATGCTGTCATTGATTCCCCTTGTGGGCTTCACCACAGAGGGTATGCGTTTGATCGCTTCCGCTCCAGGTTGGGCCTCAGTATCTTTCATGGGCAACTTGGCGGCTGGCTTGTTCGGTTCATTTGGAATGAGCCCAGCAACCGCCTTTACCATGCACCCTTATTTTGCTTTGACGCATATATTTCTGGCCTTAGCCCTGATTGCCAGTGTTCCCTTCACCAAAATGCGCCACCTGATTTATGCTCCCCTCAACGTGATTCTGCACACCAAGCGGGAGTTAGGCACCCTGGATAAAATCGAGGACATCGAAGTGGCTGAGACGTTGGGCGTTGGGCAAGTCACCGAGTTCGAATCTTTGGATTTACTCTCTTTCGATGCCTGCACCCAATGCGGGCGCTGTGAAGATGTCTGCCCGGCCACCATCAGCGGGATGAATTATTCGCCGCGCAATTTGCTGGCCTGGCTGCACGATGCAATGAAAACATCGCTGCTCAACCCCGGCGATAACGGCTCAGCGGAGCTTTCGGACCAACTCCTTTCTGAGGAGAATCTCTGGTCATGCACAACCTGTGGGGCCTGTCTGACGCGCTGTCCGGTCTTTATCCGCCCCCCAGAGAGGGTCGTTGATTTGCGTCGCTATCAACTCCTGATGACGGGCGATATGCCCAAGCAAGTGGGCGAAACCATGCGCAACATGGAACGTCAAGGCAACCCGTGGGGCATGCCTCCACAGAAACGCATGGATTGGGCTGATGGGTTGGATGTGCGTGAACTGGCCCCGGGTGATGAAACGGACGTACTCTTCTTTGCCGGTTGCGCCGCCGCCTTCGACGAACGCAACAAAAAAGTCACCCAATCCTTTGTTCGTCTTATGCAAACAGCCGGCGTTGATTTTGGAGTTCTCGGTTTAGACGAAACCTGCTGCGGTGAGACAGCCCGCCGCATGGGGCACGAGTACATCTTTCAGGTTTTCGCCGAACAGAATATCGAAATGTTCAAAGAAATCAAATTCAACCGCATTGTGACTCAATGCCCGCACTGCTTCAACACCCTAAAGAATGAATACCCGCAGATGGGTGGTGATTACGAGGTGATTCACTCTACTCAACTCATGAGCGAACTTGCAAACAATGGCTCATTGCAATTGAATGGAAATGGGGCCTCCGTTGATAAAATCACTTATCATGACTCGTGCTATTTGGGACGCTATAACGATATTTACGACGCCCCGCGCGAGTTGCTGGATCAGGCCCAGACCGGGCGAGTTGAAATGAAACGAAACGGGGAAAACGCCTTCTGCTGCGGTGGCGGCGGCGGCGGCATGTGGGTCGAGACCGACGCCGACAAGCGCATCAATCACCGCCGCCTGCAAGATGCGCTCGACGTTCAGGTTGACACAGTCGCAACAGCTTGCCCCTATTGCCTGACCATGTTCGAGGACGCGGTCACCGCCAAGGGATTGGGCGAGGAAGTTCAGATTCTAGACATTGCAGAAATTTTAGAACAACAGATGA
>JAYELX010000063.1:0-5360 GCA_034717875.1 Chloroflexota bacterium
GGCTGAGCTTTTCTTACTGCAACCAGAGGTATCCGTTCACTCCCCCACCTCAATCCTCCCCCAAAGGGAGAGGAGGCCGTCCCCTCTTCCCCAAAGGGAGTGGATGCTGTCCCCTCTCCCCCTGGGAGAGGGCTAGGGTGAGGGAAAAAGCTTGGTGACTGAATAATTACAACCAGAGAGGCTACCGTTCAGGGGGCAAAAACTCTTACTTGGGGGCCTTATCGGCCTCGGCCATAGCAGAGAGGTATGCTTCTTCATCCACAAATTCTCCCCCGCTAATTTGACGATCCAACAACTCACGTTTGCTACCGAAAGTTAATTCCACCTCGATGGGTTGGTAACAACGGTTGCTGCCAATAATCACCCGGCGGCAAAAATACGTGTCGTCCGTTTTTCGTTCACCATAACGCACACTGAGATCATTAGACATATCAACACGCGCTTTCAAAACCTCGCCGCAATGGTCGCAGTGAACATAAAACCAATAAACTTTGTCGAAGTGGGATGCCGTAAAAAATGATGTTATTTTTTTCCACAAGCTCATATATTTACTCCATTCTGCAAAATATGCCAAATCATCAATTTATCCCACAACATAACATTTACGTTCAAATTATACCAAACGTTGCCAGGCTCGGATTACCAATCCGAGTTACAGCACAATAAACGCTATTCCCATGATACAATACCACAGCTTTTTCACAAATCACTAACACAAAGGAGCAGTACCATGTCTAGTATGTCTATCAAAGAACTCAAAGAACACCGCACAAAACGGAAGCAAAAACAACGTAATCAACGCATCATTATTGCTGCTGTCATCTTCGCGGTGCTGGCAATCTACGGGATTTTTAGGTATCGTCAAAGTGCACAAAATGATCTCGCGCTAGGAGAAAATATGATCACAACTGATTCCGGATTGAACTACGAGGACACAATCACCGGTGACGGCGTTGAAGCAAAAGCTGGTGATAGTGTAAAAGTCCATTACACCGGATGGCTGGAAGATGGCACCCAATTCGATTCATCGGTGGATCGAAACGAGCCATTCGAGTTCACGCTTGGGGCTGGGCAAGTCATCCAAGGTTGGGATGAGGGTGTTGCTGGGATGAAAGTAGACGGAAAACGCAATTTGTTGATTCCCCCAAAGCTTGGCTACGGATCCCAAGGCGCAGGCAACGTGATCCCGCCCAACGCCACATTGCTATTCGAGGTTGAATTGCTGGCGATTAATCCATAATGTCAAATGCGGTTACAAAAAAGAGAACCCGGTCAAAAACAGACCGGGTTCTTTTTTTGCAACAATCATCAGCCCTCCAAAGCCTCACTCAACATGGCGCCAAGTCGGGCGATTCCTTTTCGGATCATTTTGGGTGAGGCGTTGGAGAAATTCAAGCGCATGGTATTCTCTCCTCCTCCGTTGGGATGGAAGGGAGCACCAGGCACGTAGGCTACTTTTTGCTCAACAGCCTTTGGCAATAATTTGCCAGCGTCTATCTCATCAGGTAAGAGCACCCATAAGAACATACCTCCCTCTGGCTTAGTCCAATTCACACCGGGCGGGAAATGCTCATCCATGGCATCTAGCATCACCTTCAAGCGTTCTCCATACGTGCTGCGAATAACCTTGACATGCTCATCGAGAAAACCATCGCGTGCCACTTCGTAAGCCACCATCTGATTGAAAGTAGCCGTATGCAAATCAGCCCCTTGCTTTGCCTGTACAATTTTGCGAATCACTTCTTTCGCGGCCACCACCCAAGCCAAACGAATCCCCGGAGCTAGAAGTTTCGAAAAAGTGCTCATATAAATGACATTGCCGCGATAATTTTCACCATTGCCATTGCGATATTGATCATCGACAACTACAACAGGTAAAATATGTTCGCCAGAATAGCGTAATTGGCCATAAGGATCATCTTCGATGATGGGAATGCCATAATGATCAGCAGTCTCGACCAATTCCTGGCGGCGTTCCAATGGCAAAGTAACACCACTAGGATTTTGGAAGTTTGGCAATACATATATGAATTTTGGAGCTGATCGCAAGGCGTTTTCCAACATATCGGTGCGCATGCCGTGTTCGTCGGATGGAACGGTGACATACTCAGCGCCATAGGCATTCCAAGCTTGTAATGCGCCCATATACGTCGGAGACTCAACCAAAACGCGATCCCCCGGGTTGATAAAAAGTTTTCCAATCAAATCGAGAGCTTGCTGCGACCCTGATGTAATTTGAACATTCTCAACGCCAGCATAGATTCCATACCGCTCGGAGTGACGAGCAATCATTTCACGCAGAGGCATAAACCCTTCGGTTGCGCTATATTGCAGTGAAGCTGGGCCTACCTCATCCAATACAATCTGACATGCTTGCTTGAATTCGTCAACAGGAAAAACTTCTGGTGCAGGCAATCCGCCTGCAAATGAAATTACTCCCGGGGCACTTGAAATTTTCAGTATTTCCCGGATGATCGAACTTTGCATCCATTTTGTTCGGCGGGCATAACGATGCGCCCAAGGGGTTTGCATTTATGACTCCTTATCATCTAAAATAAAAAAAGACCGTCTTGTTTCGACGGTCATACGATACTAACATTGCCTGGTAAGGCTAAATATATACACAGGCTTAATCAAAAACATAAAGGCTCTAAACATATCATTACTACGCATATTCAACCAAATACGAACGGCATCAACAATATCATCAAACCGACATATTAAAATACCAAAATCACTCAATGACACCCTGCCTTTTGTAGGTCATCATGACTTCTCGATGATAACCGATTGCATAAAGGGGAACTCATATCTGATCTCATAACACTCAGGGCGAAAGCCTGTGAGCATCTCTTTGATTTCTCTCCGAATATAAGCTGCTCTGATGGAGTTAAAAAAACCGTTACGAATTGGTATCCAGTACAGCCACCATACTCTTCTAAGGTCATATAAGTATAGCACACCATCGTCGCCCAGATTGGACATTAGATTGTCAATCACTTTTCTGGGATTCTCCCAATGATGGAGAGAATAAGTGCTATAAATTAAATCAAACTCCCCTAACTCATTTATCGTCTCTTTATCAACTGCATCGCCTTTAATGTATTTGATTTGGTCTTGAAGTCCCTTGTTTCTAATATATTCTTCACCAACAGCTATCATATCTGTAGATATTTCAAGAGCAGTA
The DNA here is from genome assembly GCA_034717875.1 of Chloroflexota bacterium. GTDB lineage: Bacteria > Chloroflexota > Anaerolineae > Anaerolineales > UBA11858 > JAYELX01. The sequence goes on from JAYELX010000063.1 coordinate 3,188, forward strand.
ATCTCAAGATCAGGGTTGTTACGCGCAATGATAGTAGCAAGGTCTCCGGTTCCTGCGCCAACGTCAAGATATTTACCCTGAATACTGAGAGATTTAAGATTACTCAAAAAAGCCCGAAATCTCATTGTGGATTTTTGAGCACTTTCAGCATATTCCTTTGCTGCGTCCAATCCCGCAAAGGCTTCTTCTTGATGCCTTTCAACTTTTCTCTTAAACACGCCTTCCTCCAAGTTATTATGTTGTCGCGACCAAGCCAGTTACCTCGGGATAATCGCACATGGTATGTTCAGACTTAAGTCATATTATAAACCATATAGATTGTATACGGATGATATACCACAGAACAAATAACCTGTGTTAAAATAATATCATGCAAGCAAAACCCACGCTTATAGTAAAACCAAAAGGAGTTTTTTCTAATATGGCAACTTCAAACCATCCAATCGATTACATCTTCCACGAAGATATCAAAGACATAGCTCCATTTGTGCATGAATTAATTCAATGGGAAAATGAACGCCAAGCCCGAAAATTAATCTTCATCCCATCTGAATCCTACGCGCCACAATCAGTGCGCGCGGCCTTAGGCTCTCGATTTCAAAACATCTACGCAGAGGGATATCCACCCACACGCATGACGCGCTCGTCCGAGGAGCGGCTCCATGACGCCCCCTGGCAATTGGCCTATTACCGCCGCTACGCTGATCGACGTTTTTACAAGGGCGTAGATTACGTTGACTTCGTAGAATGTCTGGCCCAGCGGAGATGTGCGCAGGTATTTGCACACGGGACGATCAAGCCAGAACACATTCACGTCAACGTGCAGCCACTCTCTGGCACGGCCGCCAACCTGGGCATCTATTGGACTTTGCTGCAACCCGGCGACACGCTGATGGGTTTGGACCTCTATCAAGGGGGACACTTATCTCACGGCTCGGAATTCAATATCTCCGGGCAGCGCTACAAGGTTATTTCCTACGGTGTCGATCCCAAAACCGAACACCTCGACTACGATCAAATCCGCGCAATGGCACTCGAACATCGTCCGAGAATCATCGTCGCGGGCTACACATCCTACCCCTGGGCGCCGGATTGGGGAAAATTCCGCGCCATCGCCGATGAAGTTGGGGCCTACCTCATGGCTGATATCGCTCATGTTGCCGGCATGGCCGCGGCGGGCGTGTATCCCAACCCGGTTGGCATTGCCGATGTGACTGTGTTCACCACTCACAAAACGCTCTGCGGGCCGCGCGGTGCGGTCATCCTGAGTACCGATCAAGACATCGCCAAAGAAATTGATCTGGCTATCTTCCCCGGTGAACAAGGCGGGCCGCACACCAATAAGTTTGCAGCCATGGCCGTGGCCTTCAAAATCACTCAAACCGAGAAATTCAAACAGCTCCAACGACAGATAGTCGCCAACGCCAGCGCACTGGCAGAAGGGCTCCAACAACGCGGCCTGCGTCTGGCTTATGGCGGCACCGACACTCACCTAATGCTGCTCGACCTGAAATCTATCCCCACGGAGAAAGCCACCCCCACGGGAATCGAATATCCTCTCTGGGGTGAGCCAGCAGTTCGGATCATGGATTTGGCCGGTCTGGTCGCCAACAAAAACACCATCCCCGGCGATATCGAAACATCCCTGGCCACCGGCATCCGCTTGGGCACTCCCTGGCTGACACAGCGCGGCCTGAACGAAGACGACATGGACACAATCGCCGGATTCATCCACCGCCTTTTGACCCATATCAAACCATTCGCCTATAACGGGCTGATCGGCACGCTGCCGCGCGGTAAAGTCGAGCTTGATATTCTGGAAGAAGTCCGCCGCGATGTCGACACATTGGCCCAAAAAGCGGGCATTGATTTCGAATATGCTCGCAGCGAATATCCGCACTACACTTTCTTGCCCGAAGACGCCAAAGCCGAGCAAATTACGCTGAGCGTCACCGCCTGGCGGGCGCGGCAGCATCTAAATGAAATCTGCACATCGAACATACTCACTTTGGAAGCGGGCGATTCGATCACGACCTACATGCTGAACCGCGTCGGAGAATTGCTCGATGAGGTCATTGTTAAACGTGAAAACCAGGATGAAATAGGCCGCGATCAATTCCTGGTGACACCGACGCCAAAGCAGGCTGCTCGAATTACATCATGGCTGCGCGGC
>JAYELX010000064.1:0-5349 GCA_034717875.1 Chloroflexota bacterium
TTTTCTCCTTCCCAATTGGGATATCGGCGTGCGCGATGCACACTAAATTATGGATAGAAGTTGTCCAAGCATTATAGTCACAGACGGCGCAGCGGAAATTTGGCCACTATCGACCATCGAGCGATACAGTCATGATCAGTATAAGTTTGGACGATAGTGATGTTCCCACATATCTGATAGACTTTATTATGTATCATGAGTTACTGCACAAGAAAATAGGCCAAAAAATAATCAATGGCAGGATTTATTCGCACACTTCGGAGTTCCGCGCCGCGGAGAGCGAGTTTCACCACTACGAAAAAGCCGAAACCGCATTAAATGATTTAGCCCGTAAGCTGGCTTGAGCGATATTTACAAATATCATTACATAACTGACTGGTGTAATGATTCAAAATGCTGTAAGAGGTATATAATTAGATCATCGATTGAAATTGACGCTACTTTGCGAAACCGACCTGTATCGGTTGATAATCCACGCAGGTGGATTTTGCAGGCCAGCCTCGAATTAATTCGATGGCTCTGGTAGAGATGGAAAGCGACGGCTTCCAATCGATTTAAATCTGCGCCGCTTTGCGAAACCGACCTGCGTCGGTTGATAATCCACGCAGGTGGATTTTGCAGGCCAGCCTCGAATTAATTCGATGGCTCTGGTAGAGATGGAAAGCGACGGCTTCCTATCGATTGAAATCGACGCCGCTTTGCGAAACCGACCTGCGTCGGTTGATAATCCACGCAGGTGGATTTTGCACACGATGTGCACCCATTTGGTGAGCCAGCATCGAATTAATTCGATGGCCAAGAATTCCCTTGAACAACCCAAAGTGCAATATTATGCCCTTTGGGTACGCATTTTCCAAATGCAATACACTTCTATCGGCGCTTGACCAACAGGATTTTGAGCAACTACGAAACAATACTAAAGAGGTGAAATCATGCCAAAAGTTTCTATAGTCACAGATAGCTGCGTCAGCCTTTCCGATGAGATGCTGGATAAACTTGACATCCATTGGGTTCCATATTATATCCACCGCGGAAAAGAAGTTCTGCGCGACCTGATCACAATCAAACGCGAGGATTTCTATAAATGGTTACCCACAGCCAAAAAATTGCCAAAAACCGCCAATCCCGGGCCTGGGGATTACATAGAAATGTACACAAAACTGGCCAAAGAAGGAACTAAGGAAATCATCAGCATCCACATCACGTCGAAAGGCAGCGGTGCGTATCAAGCCGCCGTAGCAGCAAAAAACATCGTTCTAAAAAAAATCCCCGATCTCAAAATCGAAGTTATCGACACGTTGAATGTCTCTTTGTGCCAGGGGTGGATGGTCATCGAAGCAGCACGTGATGCTCTAACTGATAAACCTTTCGAGGCTATCGTGGACAATGTTCGAGCCATGATCCCCATCACAGAAATGCTGCAAACTGCGGATACTTTGAAATACCTGGAAATGGGTGGGCGTATCGGAAAAGCTAAACGTCTAATTGGCAGTCTTCTCAATATTAAACCCCTCATCAGCATGAAAGACGGCGTTATTGTTGCCGTGGGACAGACTCGCACGCGCCGACGAGTTTATGAAATGATGATCGACAAAGTCGAAGACACCGTAGGTTATATGAGAAAAATCAAGATAGCCTACGTCCATGCTGCTGCCAGAGAGGAAGCCGAAAAACTAAAAGGTATGGCAGAAGAACGACTTAATTGCGTAGAATCGCTAATTGCCGAACTCTCTCCTGTCTTGGGTGTTCACACCGGCCCTGGAACGGTGGGATTATGTTATTTCCCGATCACGGATCGGTTTAGGTAGAGGCAGCTTTTCAGTTAAAAACCCTGATTGGGTCGTGAATCATCCCATTTTGAGCAATATAAAAAAAGCCCGGCACATCGAATGTGCCGGGCTTTGTCGTTGCTGGCGTTTAGTTTTTAGCTTCCTTCTTTGTGTTGCCTCACCAACTCACGGCGCAGCACCTTGCCCACGGTCGTTTTGGGCAATTCATCTCGAAATTCAATCTGCGTTGGAATCTTATAAGCTGCCAATTTATCTCGGCAGAATGCCCGGATTTCATCCACCGTTGCGGTCGCGTCGGGGTTTAGCACGACCCAAGCTTTGACCGTCTCACCGCGCTTGGGGTCAGGGATGCCGGCCACACCAACCTCGAATACGCTGGGATGATCGGAAATAACATCCTCGACCTCGCGCGGCCATACCTGGAAGCCTCCGGGTTTGATGACCGCTTTCTTGCGATCTACGATGTAAAAATAACCGTCCTCGTCCATGCGGGCAATGTCGCCAGTGTACAACCATCCATCGCGCAAGGCGTTTTTCGTTTCGGTTGGCATTTTGTAGTACCCCTTGAAAACTTGCGGGCCTTTAACAACCAGCTCACCAATTTCGCCCGGGGGAAGTACTGTAACTTCGTCATCGAGGCTGATGATACGCGCATCCACATCAGGGAGCGGCATCCCGATGGAGCCAGTTTTATTCTCGCCGCGCAGCGGGTTGCAGTGTGTGGCTGTAGGAGCCTCCGAAAGTCCATATCCCTCGAATACTACTCCGCCAGTTACAGCTTCGAATTTCTCTTTCGTTTCTCGCATAAGCGCTGCCGACCCAGAAATGCAAGCCTTGATCGAGCTGAGATCGTATTTTCCGGCCACCACATCGGGATGGGTATTGATGGCATTATACAGTGTGGGAACGGCGGGGAAAATCGTAGCTTTATATTTTTGCAGGTTATCTAAATTATCTTTGATGTTGCGAGCATCAGGGATCATCACCAGCGAAGCGCCGCAACTCATGCCAAAGTTCATCCCCGCAACCATGCCGTAGACATGATAAAGCGGGATTGCCATGAGTACGACTTCTTCGCCATCGATGGCGTCGGGCATCCAGCGGCGAATTTGCAGTGTGTCGGCAACCAGATTGCTGTGCAGGGCAATGGCTGCTTTCGGCGTTCCAGTCGTGCCGCCACTGTATTGGAATATTGCAACATCATCGGGACCCACTTCAACCTCAGGTCGATCAGCGGGTTTGTGATTATCGATCAGGTCTTTCATCCAGACATCCCCATCAGCCAGTTCCACACGGAATCCGGCTTTTTTCTCTTTCAGCAACTTAAATAAAAGCGCCGTCACCGGGGGCAGGGTTTCTGTGATATTGGTGACGACAACTTGGCGGATCTTGGTGCGCGGTTGTACTTCTTTGACACGATTATAAAAGTTGCTCATCACGATCATCACTTCCATGCCTGAGTCGTTGGCCTGATGCTCGATCTCGCGCGGGCTGTACATTGGGTTTGTTGCCACAACGACCGCACCAAGTTTGAGAACGGCGTAATATGCCATCACAAATTGAGGTGTGTTGGGAATGAAAAGTCCAACCCGATCACCCTTCTCAATTCCCAATTCTGCAAGCCCGGCGGCTAGTTGATCGGTGATTGCATTCATTTCCTGATAAGATATTTTCGCACCTTTGAAAATTGTGCACGAAGAATCAGGATACTTTTTTGCGTTCTCTTCTAAGAAATGAAATAGAGGCACTTCAGGATAATCAATCGTTTGTGGAACTCCCTCGTCATATCTTTCAAGCCAGGGACGGTCATTCATCTTTATCTCCTTTGGATACTTATCAATAATATATATAAGAATCTACCTGCCTGACACTTTCATACATGGGATGCGGATTGTGCTGTAAGCATGTCTATCCGTGCTCGTCCGCGTCCTATCTCTAAAACTGTCCGGTGGCTAAGGTAAGAATAGTATAGATACTCCCCAATCTAATGTCAATCGCTATTCAAAAATACCCGAATTGATGTCACCATTTTATCGACGGCATCGGGGCCGGCATCAACCCAGTGGATATTGGGATCATCGTCTTTGAACCAGTTAGCCTGGTGGCGCACAAAACGCCGGGTGATGCGTTTCATCTGTGTGACGACTTCATCTAGTGTGATTTCGTCATTCAGATACTTGATAACTTGACGATAGCCAATGGCGGATAATGGGGGCAACTTTGGGGAATAGCCCTGGTCGAGGAGTTTTTGGGTCTCGTCCACCAAACCAGCGTCAAGCATAGCCTGAATGCGGGCATCAACGCGCGCATATATCTCAGTGCGGGGTCTCCGCAACCCGAGCTGAAACAATCGATGCGGGCAAGGCCTGCGCCCTTTTTGGGTGGAGAATGGTTTTCCGGTGGTGAGAATCACTTCCAATGCCCGCACGGTGCGCCGCAGGTTGGGTGGGTCGATTTTTGCAGCTGCTTTGGGGTCCAGTATTGCCAGACGAGCGTGTAACCCTTCCGGGCCAACATCCCCTGCCCAGGCCTCGAGTATAGCACGCAGTTGGGGGTGGGGATGCACCTCGGGAACCTGCCATCCCTCCACGATGGCGCGGATGTATTGGCCCGTTCCTCCCACCAGAAAAGGCAATCTTCCGCGAGCATGAATCTCTCTAATTGATTGCCGTGCAGCCCGCAAAAATTTAGCCAAACTCCAAACCTGATCTGGGTCGGCTACATCTATGAGATGGTGCGGCACGCGTTCCCGATCAGATGCAGATGGTTTAGCCGTGCCGATATCCATGCCGCGGTAGTAGAGCCGTGAATCCGCAGAGATAATTTCCCCGTTCAGACCTTCGGCCAGATGTATGGATATTTCCGTTTTTCCCACCGCGGTGAGGCCAACGATGATGATGAGTGGTTTCTTTGTGTCAATTGACGGCATTTTCGAAGTGTTTGATTTGGGGGATTTTTTCTGAATTTTTGCGTTGGATAGCGACGACATCGATGCGCCAGTCAGTGTCCAATTTGGGATGATTTTGCAAGTATGCTTGTGCGGATTGAATCATGTGCTCCCGCTTAGTGGCTGTGATGGCTTCTTCGGGGTAACCAAAAGCGGTGGATGTGCGCGTTTTAACTTCCACAAACACAATGATATCTTCTTGGCGAGCGACTATGTCAATTTCTCCGTAGGGGGTGCGGGCGTTGCGTTCTATGATTGTATATGCGCGCGCAGAGAGGTATTTTGCAGTAAATTCTTCACCCCAGCGGCCTAGGATTTGCTTATCGTTCATCGCCACCGCCACCAATCTATCCATCGTAATAACCGCGTCATAAATTTACGTTTTCGTTTTGCCGATTGGGTCACTAAATATTGGTAACGGTCAAGCATTTGCTGGCCCGCTATTTCGATTGAGTATGCTTGTGCAGCTTGCTGAGCCTGTAAACTCATTTTACGACGCAGTGATTTCTCAGTAACTAATCGTACCATCTTAGCAGTATATAACGCCAAATCGACTTCCTGGGTCAAAAATCCACTATATCCATCTTCAACGACATCGCCCACGCCGGGTGA
>JAYELX010000065.1:0-5347 GCA_034717875.1 Chloroflexota bacterium
GTATGCGGTCAACACGTCAAAGTTGGCTTTTTCTAAATAAGCGCGTAATACTTTGACCAATTCGGGCTCATCTTCGATGATCAGGATAGTGGGCATGGGGTGGGGTGTTGGTCTGAGTGGTCTGAGTGGTCGGGGAGTTTCAGATTTCAGGTGAATTATAATGCACAATGGTCTTCAAACCTACAGCCATTGCCTATTCGATCAGGGCGATTACATTTAGATTGTAAGCGTTCAGAGAGAGAGAGCATTCTTCGCATTTGTTATCAGGAGAATCATACATCTATCACAGTATGCGGTTCGGGGAAATAAACTTCTAACATACCCGCATCGTTCAGCTTTTTCATCAATGGCTCTGCGCCGCGGGCTTCCCCGTGAACCAAAAATATCTTTTTGATCGTATCTTTGGACGCTTGGGCATATTTCAAGAGAAAGGTCTGCCCGGCGTGGGCGGATAATCCGCCAATTGTGGCTACTTCAGCATGGCGAGTATAGGTCTTGCCAAAGATTTTGACTTGCTTCTCACGCTCGGCCAAACGGCGTCCCAGTGTGTACGGGGCTTGCCAGGAAACGATCAAAATGGTGTTGCGCGCGTCTTCGATATTGTTTTTCAGGTGGTGCAGAATCCGTCCGGTCTCCGCCATTCCTGAAGCGGAAATGATTATCGCAGGCCCTTCGAGCCGATTGATGGCCTTCGATTCTTCCACCGAGCGAGTGTAGGACAATAAATCGAAATTCAGGGCGTCGTGATCTTTGTTATCGCGGATAAATACCCGCGTTTCCTCATCAAAAACATAAGGGTGGGCCCGGAATATTTGGGATGCGTTGATGGCTAAGGGGCTGTCGACAAATACTGGAACAGGCGGTACATCACCGGCATCTATCATCTTGTGAAGAAAGTAGACCAGTTCCTGGGTGCGCCCTACGGCAAACGCTGGGATAATCACCCTGCCGCCCCGGGCCACAGTTTTGGAGACAATCTCGCGCAGTTCCTCGAATGCAGCATTAGGATTGCGGTGGGGTTTGTCACCGTAGGTGCATTCCATCAATAGATAATCGACATTGCTGGGCATGACCGGGTCGCGCAGCAAAGGTAAATCTAACCTCCCGACATCTCCTGAAAACCACAAACGAAATTTACGCCCATTTTCTTCGATGTCCAATACAACCGCGGCAGAACCTAGAATATGACCAGCATCCACAAAATGGGCTTCCACTTCCGTGATGGGGCGAAAGGGTTGATTGTAGGGAATCCCGGCGAAGTGGTGCGCGACTCTGGCTGCGTCTTCTTGAGTGTACAAAGGTTCGATCAGAGGTTTCCCTTGCTTGGTGCGTTTTTTGTTGATATAGACTGCATCCATTTCATGAATATAACCCGAGTCCATCAGCATGATATTCGCCAGGTGTGCGGTTGTAGATGTGGTGTAAATAGTGCCTCGATACCCTTTCTTGATCAGGTGTGGCAAATTACCACTGTGATCGATATGGGCATGAGAAAGCATCACAGCATCTAATTCCGTGGGGTCGAAGTCAAAATTTTTATTGCGCTTGTAAGTTTCTTTGCGTCGCCCCTGGAAAAGTCCACACTCGAGCAGAAGCCTTTTACCGTTAATCTCTAATATATGTTGGGAACCGGTAACGGTTTGGGCCGCTCCGTGAAAGTGAATCTTCATTGCTGAACCTCCTATCGATAATTAGATGTCATCAGCAGGTTGAATATCTCGTCTCCAAAATGCTGCAATCGCCAGGGAACAGTTTCTAAAGTCTGGGCAAGCTCATCTTTTGTGGTTGGATTCTGTTTTACTAGTTCATAGAGCAAATCTTTTGGCAAAATCACATCAGATTTGACCCCCATCCGACGGCCTTTCTTTTTGCGCCAACGAAGAAGACGATCGGTTTGGTCTCGATCTTCCCTGCTGAAGCGCGGCTTTCGGGGCGGATAAATCGGATCGGCTTTGGTACCACGACGAACAGCCGCTAATAGTTTGTCTCCAATCCATCGATCCTGTCGGTCTGAAACGCCGCGAATGCTTTTCAACTCGTTATGATTGCGGGGTTGCTGTCGAGTGATCGATATTAAGGCCCGATTGCTAATCACTTTGAAAACAGGGCGGTCGAGTTCACGCGCTTTCTGATCCCGGAATTGGCACAATTTTTGCAAAACCGCGGCTTGCTGTGGATCGAGATCATAAGCCCCTTTGACGCGCCAGGGGTCGGCCGGGTCCGATTGATGCTCGGCGGCGTTCACCTGGCAACCACGCCGAAAATCTTCGCGGGCTAACTCCCAGCGGTCTTTTTCGTGTAGCGAGTTTTTGATCCGTTGGCGTAATTCTATCAAATAATGCGTGTCCATTTGCGCGTAAGTCAACATTTCATCTGAGAGCGGGCGTTTGCCCCAATTAGCGCGCTGATATTTTTTGTTGACTTTAATACCAAATTGCTTTTCGATGATATTTCCCAGCCCGACGCGTTTCCAGCCTAAAATACGGGCAGCTACCATTGTATCGAAGAGATTGGTTAGTGAAACACCAAAATCACGCTGCAGCAAAATTAAATCAAACTCGGCAGCGTGGAAAACTTTCTCGATGTCAGGGTTGTTAAAAATGGGCGCGAGGGGCGAGATGTCGCCTAAAGAAATGGGATCAACCAGAAAATCCTTCTCAAGTGTGGAGAATTGGATCAAGCAGACTTGTTCGCGGTAGGCGTACAAGCCATTTGCTTCCATGTCGACAGCAATGATCGTTTCGCGGGCTAATTCATCCGCTAAACGGTCTAAAGCGGGAGGGTTGGCAATAAAAATTGGTTTAGGTAAATTATTAGATTGCATGGGGCAATTATAGCAGTCTTTAGTAGCATCCAAGAACAAGTTTTAGTTTCCGGTCCGAAAACCCAGGTGATTCTGCCGTAGTTGCTCAAAACCCTATTGGTCAAGCGGCGATAGAAGTGCATTGCATTTGGAAAATGCGTTGCACTTCGGGTTATTCAAGGGGATTCTTGGTCAACCCGTGGTGCAGCGCATCTTTGAGATGAAACGCACCACTAATATTTTGAACAATTACATTTTACCCTAGCACTACAAATTTATTTTTAAAAGCGGCTTTTTCACTGGATGTGTTTTTCCAGCACGATTGCGTCAGTTCCATCGTCGTAATAATCCGGCCACAAACCAACCCGTTGATAACCATGCAGGCGATAAAGAGACAAGGCGGGTAGATTTTTTGCGCGTACACTCAGGCGGATTTGAGAGATATCCAAAGCATTTTCACATGCTTGCAGCAGCATGCTTCCAATACCCCGGCGTCGGTAAGCGGGCAAGACCCCCAGGGTAGCAATCCAAGCTAAATCTTGTGAGCCGCGCATGTCCCCTGCGATGAAGCCCACCATACGATTATTTACCATCGCCTTTATACGCACTACTTCCGCGAATGATAAAACCCCGATCAAGTCAATCAATGGCCAGGCATCTTTGGAAAAGCAAGCTTGCTCCAGGTTTCGCAGCTCTTTTATATCGCGCCAAGTAGCCCGCAAGATTTCTGGCGAGCTACTTGGTGTCGATGGTAATTTGGATTGCATGTTTAATCGACGCCCCTACCTCATTCTCCTTTCTGTCCTTTGACGAAATCACTGATCAGACTGGTGAATTCCATCGGGAAGATAAACTTGGTGGCTTCGGACGCACCCAGTTTCTTGAGCATCTCGAAGTATTGCAGCGTCATGGTCTTTTGATCGATGGATTGCGCTTTGTTGAAAATTTTCTCGAGCGCATTAGCATATCCCTCTGCTTGCAGTAACTGAGCTTGTTTAGCACCCTCAGCATCCAGAATAGCAGATTGCTTTTTGCCCTCAGCTTCGAGGATGGCAGACTGCCTCTGTCCTTCGGCCACGTTGATGGCGGCATCGCGCTCACCGGTGGATTCGGTGACCAAAGCACGGCGGATACGTTCGGCCGTCATCTGCCGATTCATGGCGTCCTGGATTTCTCTGGGCGGGATGATCTCGCGAATTTCAACAGTAGTGACCTTTACCCCCCACCGCTCGGTGACCTCATCTAAGCGCACACGCAACACATTGTTGATATGCTCCCGCTCGACGAGGACTTCATCCAGTTGAATGCCTCCGAGAACAGCACGGAGAGTAGTGGTAGCTATTTGTTGAGCAGCCTGCTCGAAATTGCCCACTTGTATTACACTATCTTCAGCGTTTAGTACTTTATAGTACCAAACGAAGTCTATCGAAATACTGGCGTTATCTTTGGTAATGACTGTTTGGTGAGGAATCTCGCGCACTTGTTCGCGCAAATCAACGCGGATACCTTTGTCAACGAAAGGAATCAGGAATATAACCCCTGGCCCTTTTTCGCCAACACAACGGCCCAATCGAAAGACCACCAGGCGTTGATACTCCTGTACGATCTTAATGGCACTGGCTATTAAGATCAGGCCAATTACGACCACACCACCAATCAGGCAGGTTAAAAACCCTCCTGCTGCGGCTATATTTTGAGCGCTTAAAGATAATAACATTGTATACAACCTCCTTTATACTATTCTATTTCTTCAATTTCCAATACAAAGCCTTCTCGTCGAATGACACGAACGACCGCCCCTATCGGAATGGGGTTCTCGCTGCGGGCTGACCATAATTCGCCCCGCACTTGGGCCGATCCCTCCTGGTATATCTCGGTCTTTGCCTCCCCTATAGCTCCAACCATAGAGCCTAAATCATGCGCCAAGGGAATTGCATCAGCTTCCAAAATTTTGGTTGCAGCAATCCAGAAGAATCCCCCAAACAGCAAAGATGCCACCGTTGTCAAAACTGGGTTCACTGCCGGTTTCCACCAGGTATCGCTGCGGAATAAAAATGCCGACCCAACAATCAAGGCCAAAATAGTTATGCCCAAGAAAATCGTGCCTCCAGACTTCCGCACAGCCCAAATAAATGGCACCACGCCCAGCAGCATAATTGCTAAAGCCCAGTAATTGACTTCTAAGCTGTAGATGCCCCATCCGGCTAATAACAAGGCGAACAAAGCACCAATTTCCAGAAAGCCCGTTCCAGGTGTCAGGATGGCCATCAGCGCCAATGAAAACCCGCCAATTAGAAAGATATAAGCCACATTTGGGTTCAACAGAATATCGACCATAGATTCCAGCCTCCACATTTTAGGATTGACGACCAACCGCCGTCTTTTCGGCTCCACTCAGGACAGATCGCGGGCAAATAATTGCGGCGTATCGTTTTCACAAAGCCTTCTCGTAAAACCGATATGTTTTATAAATCTTCGCTCCCATTAATTCAATAGCCCGATTCATCATATCGTTGTTTTCTAGAATCCAGCTCATTTCCGCAA
>JAYELX010000066.1:0-5343 GCA_034717875.1 Chloroflexota bacterium
AAAAACCCGCGCTACATTGAAACAGTCTTCGGCGTAGGTTATCGCTTCGCGAGACAAGAAAATCAGTAGACTAGGGATCAGTAAATCAGGAAGCAGGAAATCAGGAAGCAGTTACCTCGCTATCATCAACTGATTAACTGACTCCTGATACCTGATACCCTGATACCTGATACCTACCCCCCATCCCCCCACCATGCGCTTACGCTTAATTCTCTCGTTCACCCTAATAGTAATCATCACCATTGCCAGCCTCGCAATCATCGTGCGGCTGAACACGGCTCAAACTGTGCGGACTTTCATGTTCCGTGGGGGCATAGCAGGGGTCGAGAATCTCGTCACCGAGTTGGAAAGCTATTATAAGCAACATGGAACTTGGCAAGGCAGCGAAAAGCTTTTATACCCTGACCCTATCGAAACAAGCATGAGGAAAGGGCCGGGGCAGGGGCAAGGGCAAGGAATAGGTACGGGGAACAACACAGATGGGCTGCCAAAACAGCATATCCGTTTGTTGGATGCTGAGGGCCAAGTGTTGTTTGATGATCAGTCAGAGCAATCGAGTGGCAAAATTGATGCGCCCGAATTGGAACAGGCCATACCTTTGCAAGTTGATGATCAGACTGTCGGCTATCTGCTGCCAGAGAGGCAATTGGCGTTCACTGCAATACAAGAACAAACTTTGCTTTCCCAACTTAATAGCGCATCCCTGACCGCGGCGCTGATAGCGGGTGGGGCATCTTTGATTCTTGCATTGCTGTTGGCTTATCGCTTGCTACTACCCATCCGCGACCTGACGCAAGCGGCCACTTATATGGCCGAGGGTGATCTCGACCAGCGGGTGACAGTGCGCGGAGACGATGAACTTGCCACTCTGGGACAAACCTTCAACACGATGGCCGATTCGCTGCAACAGGCTGAGGAGCGTCGCCGCTCCCTCACCGCCGATATCGCCCACGAGCTGCGCACCCCTCTGGCCGTGCAACGCGCCCATCTCGAAGCATTGCAAGATGGCATCTACGAGCTGGTTCCTGAGAACTTGCGCCCCATCGAAGAACAGAACCGCACCCTTGTCCGTTTGGTGGAAGACCTGCGCACATTAGCATTGGCGGATGCAGGCCAATTGACATTGGAGCGCGTCTCCACGAATTTCTCTACCCTTGTGCAGCGGGCGGTTGACCGCTTCTCCCCCCAGGCTGGGGCGCGTGGAATTAACATCAAGCTATCTCCAAGCGAATCTGATTTGATGTTTTCGCTCGATCCCCAACGAATAGAGCAGATTCTCAACAATTTGCTCAGCAATGCACTGCGTTACACTCCAGAAGGCGGCGTAATTTTCGTTGATCTAAGCAAGAGTGACGAAAATATCATTCTCTCTGTTCGCGATACTGGCGCCGGCATCCCTGAAAGCGCACTCCCGCATATCTTCGAACGTTTCTACAAGGCTGATAAATCTCGCAGCCGCGCGTATAGCGGCACGGGGCTGGGGCTTTCCATCGCCCGAAAGCTGGCCCAAGCCCACGGCGGCGATCTGACCGCCTCCAATCACCCCGAAGGTGGGGCGGTTTTTATTTTGCGATTTGATATTTAATACTTCTATGAAACCCATCACCTTTATACGCACATTGATATTATGTGCTCTCATTTTGGCGGCTTGCAGCACGCCTCAAGCCGAGCCGGCTCCAATCCCAACACAAGTGGAATCTGCTCCAACGCCCAGCCCCACGCTGGGAATCACGCTCTCCCCTACAATGGAACCATCTCCAACGGCAAGTTTAACCCCCACAGCGGCTCCCCTGCCTCAACTCCAGTATGTTATCTCCGCTAATTTGGATTATGCTTATCATCATCTTTACGCGTCCCAATCTATCAGCATTCCCAATCTCACCAATGAATCCTTTTCTGAATTGATGCTGGTTGTGCAGCCGAATTGGCATTCAGATATATTTCATCTGCTCGATATCTCATGGGAAGATGGCAGCCCTGTTGAGAATTACAGTCTCGACGGGATTCGTTTACTCATCCCCCTGGATGAAGCGTTGCCGCCCGGTGAGGCGCTTACGCTCTCGCTGAATTATGAGCTTGCGCTGCCCCCCCTGGTGGTATCAGATGATATTGGGCCCACGCCTTTTGGCTACACCACTCGCCAGATCAATTTGGTGGATTGGTATCCCTTTGTGCCGCCGTACGAGCAAGGGCAGGGCTGGGTGGTGCATAATCCCTGGTTTTACGGGGAGCATCTGGTTTACCCCATGGCAGATTTCGATGTGTCCGTGAGTTTGAGCAATGCGCCAGATGGAACCATTATCGCCGCCAGTGCTTTGGACATTGGCGACGACGAGTCGCATCGTTATCATTTGGAACAGGGGCGTAATTTTGTTTGGTCTGTCAGTCCCTCGTATCATGTTTTCGAGCAGCAGGTGGGGGCAACCACTGTGTTGGGGTATGTTTTTTATCAATATACTTCTCCTGGGGAGGCGGCTTTCGATGCCACCGTGGATGCACTGAAACTCTACTCCGAAATTTATGGAACTTATCCTTACGACAGCCTGACGATGGTGGAGGCTGATTTTATGCACGGGATGGAATACCAAGGGTTGCATTTTTTGAGCCGCGGATTTTTCGATATTTTCGATGATAGCGTAGAAAATTATTTGATCAGCATTGCCGCTCATGAGACTGCTCATCAGTGGTGGTACGGGATGGTGGGCAACGATCAGGCCCTGGAACCCTGGCTTGACGAGGCCCTCGCCACCTACAGCGAACGGCTTTTTTATGAGCATCTTTATCCCGATTCTCTGGATTGGTGGTGGTACGCGCGGGTGAGCTATTATCACCCCTCCGGGTGGGTGGATAGTGTTTTGCACTACACCGACGGATACCTGCCATACAGGGATGCAGTATACTTGCGGGGTGCACTTTTCATGGAAGATTTACGCACCTCCATCGGGGATGAGGCCTTTTTTGCCTTTTTGCGTGATTATGCTGACACCTATCGGTATCAAATTGTTACCCGAGATGATTTTTTCGGTTTATTAGCAGAGCACACCGACGCAGATTTAACTGAATTGTTGGCGATGTATTTCGAGAAGTAGCAGAAAAATGGAAGAAACACCAAACACGCAAACTGTTTTCAGGGGTAATTTGAAATTCATCATCGGCGGTGCGCTGATTGTTGCCGCTATAATTTATTTGATTGTCTCATCGACGCAGGCCAGCGCTCAATATTTTCTTACCATCGAGGAAGTTATTGCTAAGGGTGATGAGTTTACGGGCCGCGATTTGCGAGTCTCTGGAGCTGTGATTGGTGACACTATCGAGTATGACCGTGAAAATCTAATCCTATCTTTCACAGTCGCGCATGTGCCCGGTGACAACGCCGAAATTGACGCCCAGGGTGGTTTGGCCAAAGTACTCCACCAAGCTGTGTCTGACTCAAATTGCGCTCGCTTGCAGATCGTTCACGAAGGCCCCGTGCCGGACTTGCTGCAAAACGAAGCTCAGGCCATCATGACGGGACGGCTGGGAGACGATGGCGTTTTCTACGCCGACGAGTTGCTGCTCAAGTGCCCCACCAAATATGAGGAAACGCTTCCTGAGCAGGCTGAAGAGTAATATACACCAGATAACATCCAAAATTGGTAGTGGCAAAGAAGTAAGTGATGGTGAAAGGTGACAGTTACTTACTTCGGAACTTTTGTTGGAAAAGTGTACTTGCAAACCATAATAATGCCCGAATAAAGCATAATTACTAAGTGACTGTCACCTGTGTAACCGAGTCATCACTTTCTATCTAACCACCACTCTAAAAATTTTACATCATCAGGAGACTGCAATGTATGATTCAAAAGCCATCGAAGAACTTGATCAAAGCATCAAAGAGTGGAAAAAGACGACTCTGCAAAAGACTCTCTCCCGCTTTCCCGAACGCCAGGAAAAATTCATCACCACATCGTCAGAACCAATTAAGCGCATATACACACCCCTGGATGTGAGTGAGCAAGAATACTCCGAAGATTTGGGCATGCCGGGCGAATACCCCTACACCCGCGGAGTCCACGCTACTATGCACCGCGGCCGCTTGTGGACCATGCGCATGTTTGCCGGGTTCGGCACCGCCGAGGAGACCAACCAGCGTTTCAAGTACCTGCTCGAACAAGGGCAGACCGGGTTATCCGTTGCTTTCGATATGCCCACATTGATGGGCTACGACAGCGACGCTCCCGAAGCCCTGGGTGAGTTCGGCAAATGCGGCGTGGCGGTATCTTCGCTCGAGGATATGGAATTGCTGATGGACGGCATTCCCATGCACAAAGTCTCTACCAGCATGACTATAAATTCTCCGGCCGCCATCGTTTGGGCTATGTACATCGCCGCGGCAGAGAAGCAAGGCTTACGCCCTGACCAATTGCGCGGCACTATTCAGAATGATATTCTCAAAGAATATATCGCTCAAAAGGAATATATCTTCCCGCCAGAACCTTCCATGCGGTTGGTGACCGACACGATCGAATTCGGCACCAGCGACTTGCCCCAATGGAACACGATCAGCATCTCTGGGTATCATATTCGCGAGGCCGGTTCCACTGCCGCACAGGAGCTGGCCTTTACCCTGGCTGATGGGATGGAATACGTCCGCTGGGCGATAGAGCGCGGCCTCGATGTGGACGACTTCGCGCCGCGGCTTTCATTTTTCTTCAATGCCCACAACGATTTTTTCGAAGAGATCGCCAAATATCGCGCCGCCCGCCGCATCTGGGCCAGGGAGATGCGCACGACCTTTGGGGCCAAGAATCCCCGCTCGTGGCTGATGCGATTCCACACCCAAACGGCAGGCGTATCCCTGACCGCTCAACAAGTGGAGGTCAATATCGTCCGTGTCGCTGTTCAAGCCCTGGCCGCCGTGTTGGGCGGGACGCAATCCCTGCACACCAACAGCATGGATGAGGCTCTAGCGCTGCCATCCGAACACGCCGCAACCGTGGCACTGCGTACCCAGCAAGTCATCGCCGAAGAATCTGGTGTCACCAACACCATCGACCCATTGGGCGGATCCTATTTCATCGAAGCGCAAACCGACCGCATCGAAGCGCAAGCCTACGACTATTTCCGCCGCATCGAAGATTTGGGCGGCATGATCCCCGCGCTCAAAAGGGGCTTTTTCCAGGGTGAAATCTCTGACGCGGCCTATCGCTATCAACGCGAAATCGATCAAAACATCCGCCGGGTTGTGGGCATCAATGCCTACAATGAAGACGATCCACCCTCGGTACCCCTGCTGGAGATGGACCCGCAGGGTTATCAACGTCAAATTGCGCGCCTGAAAAAACTGCGCCACGAGCGCGACAA
>JAYELX010000067.1:0-5340 GCA_034717875.1 Chloroflexota bacterium
TGTCATATTTTCACCCCGCTCTATATCCGCTGGTAAATTGAGAGTACTATCCTACGTTTTGGAGAAGATATAAAATTACGCGTGAATCCGTCATATCTACAGTATTGCCGAAGACACCCAAAGCGTCCGTGTTCCATTACTTGTACAACATTTTAGTGCAAGTGCATAGTCGCGCAAATTTGCATGAAAGCAATAATTTGCGGTATAATGAACCCAACTTGGGCGGATAGCTCAGTTGGTTAGAGCGCTTCTCTTACACAGAAGAGGTCGCAAGTTCGAGTCTTGTTCCGCCCACACCTAAGCCCCCTATGTGGGGGCTTTCACGTTTAATCGGTTGTATCATCTCAATATTTTGGGGAAGGATTATAAAAAAATCCGACTGGTTAGCAGACAAAGGTGAATCGCTTCGCTCGCTTTGCGTGCATACGCATGCACATATCCGTGTTGCGTACATGTGGCAAGCGTATGAGTCTGCAAATTACAGCAACTATCCGCTAATCCGCTACCCATCCGCTTGCCAACGTCACGCCACACGGTGTGCGCACACTTGGTGTAGAGGTACGCACGGAGAAGAGATCCAGTTTGAAACGCTGCCCCTCTTTTTGAACCATGCCGACGTGTAGGTGAGTACGATATAGAGATTCATCGCTGCTTGAAGAACGTCACTGGCTCAGAATGACACCTCGACTGAGCAGTTACAAACAATGCGAATTTTGCAAATAAGGGCTATAATCTAATTATGAAATTTCTCATCACCGGTGCAGCCGGTTTTCTAGGCTCTTCGTTAGCCAACACACTCACATACGAGGGCCATCTGGTGCGCGGCATCGATGACCTATCTACGGGCAATCCGCAGGCACTAGACTCAAACGTACACTTCACCCGTGGGGATATCAATGACCGCCCCAAACTGTGGACCCTGCTCCAAGACGTAGACTGCGTCTATCATCTGGCCGCGCGCGTGCTTGTTTCCGAATCGATACTTTACCCGCGCGAATACAACGCTGTCAACGTGGGGGGAACCGTCAGCCTGATGGAAGCGATGCGCGACGTGGGTGTGCGGCGTGTGGTTTTCATCTCCTCGGGAGCAATCTATGGAAAACAGACCGAGCAACCCCTACGAGAAAATCTTGCCCCCACCCCCGATTCACCCTATGCCGTCTCGAAATTATCATCCGAGTTCTACGTGCGAACGATTGGGCAACTTTGGGGAATCGAAACCATTAGTTTGCGGGTCTTCAACGCCTATGGCCCCGGGCAAAATCTGCCGCCATCCCATCCGCCGGTGATACCAAACTTCCTGCATCAGGCCGTGCGCAATGGAACCATCGTCATCCATGGGGGCGGGGAACAAAGCCGGGATTATGTTTTTGTCGATGATGTGGTCAGAGCTATGACCTCAGCCGCGACCGCCCCCTCGATTGATGGCCTCGTCATCAACATAGGCAGCGGCACCGAAACCAGTGTGCGTGCGTTAGCACAATTGATAACTCAAATAACTGACAGCGAGGCTGAAACAATCTACAATCCCCGCGCCGATTCGGGCGTCAACCGCATGTGCGCCGATTTAACATTGGCACGAAAGAAACTGGGCTACACGCCTAAAATCTCTCTGGAAGCAGGTTTGCGTCTGACCATAAAACAAGATGATCGCTTTCAGGAGAGAAAATAATGCAGCTGTTCAGACATATCAACTTTGCTTTGCCATAAGGTATACGCCCACGCTCGCTTTGCTTGCTTTGCTTCGGTACACCAGGTGAGTGCACACCGTGTGGCAAAGCAAGGCGAAGCTTCGTTAGACACTTACTAAAAATCTGTTTGACACTAATTACTTTATGTCATTAATCCTCAGTCTTTTCAACGAAACGCCATTTTTTATTCTTCCGGATAGTTGGGTTGGATGGTTTGGCCTGATCGTATGGATGGGCGTATTGGGATTAGCTTTGTACAATTGGCGGGGATACTGGAAAAAGTGGGGGTCAGGTCAATGGATCGCTTTTATCGCTTTGTTAGTTATAACCCCAGTGGCTAATTTGTTTATTGGGGCGCGCTTACCGGCGTGGGGCATACTCCCGTTGCCAGAGATGACTCTGGAAACCGGCGGTTTGGCATTGATGCTGTTTTCGGCCTTGCCCTGGATGTTGGCAGGGGGTTTTCTAGGCCCGCTTGCTGCGGGTATGACAGCTTTGCTTGCAGGGCTTTGTGTAGGCTATTGGGGCACGCATACATTATTTACATCTCTCGAATTCGCCACGCTGGCTATTTTATTTTCGGTTGCTGTGCTGCAGCGCTACCGTACATTTTGTTTCCGCTATTTGCGCCATCCTATTATTGCGGCTATTTTGTTGATTTTGTTATATCCGCTTCTTTTTGTAATTGGCGCGCTTTTCGTAGTTGGTGGCTCACTGGCGGTGAAGTTGGATTATGCCATCACCCATGTTGGTGCGACGACACTCGCTGTTGCCGGGCCAATTCTTCTCGCCGGTCTGACGGTTGAATTTATAAAAGTTGCATATCCAAAGGCTTGGGGCGGCCAGCCACCCTGGCGGCCTTCACCGGCAGAAAAGAGCCTGGAAGCACGATTTTTTTATACATTTGCTCCTTCGTTGGCGATTTTGCTGATTGTATTTGTAGTTGGGGATTGGGTGGTGGCTGGAAAAGCTGCTCGCCAGATGCTGCAATCACGCATGCTGTCAGCGGCGGAAGTTGCCTCTGAGAGTGTGCCATATTTTCTTAATACGGGTCAAAATCTGATTTTGCAGCTTGCCTCCGATCAGCAACTAGATTTGGACTCCGAAGCTCAAATTCTGCATGTGCTGGAAAACGGATTACGTTCGGTGCCATATTTCCAGCAACTAATTATTCTGGATGCTCAAGGTGAGACTCTAGCTGGACGTCCGGTCGAGAATTTCACCGCAGTGCCTGCGACGCTCGAAGAGCAAGTTGGCATCGACATGGCCCTGAACGGGGTGCCGGTTCAAGTCTACGCCGTTCCCCGCCTTGACGAAGCGAGTTCGGCGCATCTATCATTTTTCGCAGCGATTTTCGATCAAGATGAAAAAGTTAAGGGCGTTTTGGTTGGGCGAACTTCCCTGGCATCGAATCCATTTGCAAAATCCATCCTGAGTAATTTAGGTAGTGTGTCGGACATTAGCGGTGTAGGCCTTCTGGTCGATGTTGATGGGAATATTTTATATCACTCTGAATCCGATCTTGTCGTGCGGGAATATAGCGGGGCCTTATCCAGTCAGCCGTTATTCTATGATGGCACTGCTCCAGATGGAACGCGTCAATTGGTTTGTTATCAGCCTGCGGTGGGGCAGCCCTGGGGAATTGTGCTGATGGTCCCAGCCCGGCAGGCACAGCAATTAGCTTTGAATATCGCTGCGCCTCTCTTGGGAGTGATTTTAGTCCTTGTGGGAATGATATTTATTTTAACGCGCTTGAGCCTCGGCATGGTCACTTCCTCCCTAAAATCTTTAACGGGAGTAGCGGAACGAATTGCGCAAGGTCATCTCGATCATGCTTTGCGTGTAGATGGAGATGATGAGGTGGGCAGGCTGCGCGGCTCTTTCGAGAAGATGCGCCTCAGTTTGAAAGCGCGGCTTGATGAACTCAATCGCTTGCTGTTGGTCAGCCAGGGTGTAGCATCGAGTTTGGAAATCGAAAAGGCGATAGGCCCAATCCTGGATGCTGCTTTGACTGTGGGCGCAAGTTCTGTTCGCATTGTGCTGGCATCTGATATTGTGCCTGAAATCGGAAAAGAAGGCGATGAGCCTGTGCATTATGGCGGTGGCAGGAGCACACAGAAATATAGCTATTTCGATGACCAGATTTTGGCCTTGATGGGTGAACCCGGTCAGGAGCGTATCGTGGTTAATAATCCCAAGCGTACATCGTTGTACCCGGACGCCCCACACCCGGGAGCCATGCTGGCGATACCGCTTCGCCATGAGTCTTTGTACCTGGGGGTTTTGTGGGTGGCGTATGATAAAACCCACTCCTTTGCTGCTGAAGAGATCCAATTTTTGACAACTTTGGCTGGTCAAGCTGGCTTGGCAGCTACTAATGCGCGCTTATTTATGACCGCTGAATTCGAACGCGAACGCTTGGCGGCGATTCTTGTTTCTACTCCTGATCCGGTCTTGGTCACCGACCGACATGATCGCCTCTTGTTGGTAAACCCTGTCGCATGGGAGATTTTGGGCATGGGAGGGGAGACCAGTTTGGGTCAACCGGTCGAGGACGTTATTGATCATAAAGAACTTGTTGGCTTGTTGCGTCTCTCCGAAAGTTCAGATGCGATCCAAGAATCTGTCGAAGTGAAACTCTCCCAAGGGAACGTGTATATGGCCACGGCATCAACTATTCGCTTCGAGGGGCAAAGTATTGGTCGTGTCTGTGTACTCCAGGATGTGACCTATTTCAAAGAGCTGGATGCACTCAAATCAGAATTTGTAGCCACCGTGAGTCATGACTTGCGCTCACCGCTGACGTTGATGCGGGGTTATGCTACCATGTTGGAGATGGTTGGCAACCTCAACGATCAACAGAGCGGATATATAGGCAAAATCGTAGTGGGTATCGAGAGCATGTCGCGCTTGGTGAACAACTTGCTTGATTTGGGGCGCATCGAAACCGGTGTAGGGTTGAAGTTACAAATGCTTCCTGTCCAAGATGTTGTCGAGCAGGTGATTGAGATGTTTCAGGTTCAGTCTCAGCAAAAGCAGATCCAACTTCATGCGGCTATTTCTGATGCTGTCCCGCCGTTGGTTGAAGCGGATCGGGCTTTGCTTCAGCAAGCACTTCATAATCTGGTTGAGAATGCCATCAAATATACTTCTAAGGGAGGAGAAGTTCGGCTTAGTCTGGACGTTCGGCAGGACAATATTTTGTTCGAGGTTAAAGATACCGGTATTGGCATATCGTCAACGGATAAACAGCGTGTATTCGAGAAATTCTATCGGAGTGCAGATCGTGAGGCTAAAAAAGAGCAAGGAACAGGCCTGGGCTTGGCGATTGTAAAGTCTATCGTCGAGCGGCATGGTGGCCAGATGGGGGTGGAGAGTCAGAAGGGGGAGGGAAGTATTTTCTATTTCGAGATTCCTGTTAGTCAATCTAAATAGTGCGGATTGCCAATGCCGTTGCCGTAGGCACGCCAAATGGGCGTACACCGTATGGCAAAGCAAGGCACGCATCATATTTTTGAAATAAGCGCGTCCTTTTCTGCTTTTTTGTGTTTTCAATAGTGGTGTGCGCTTTTGAGCATATTTCGGTAAACGTCTGCGTGTCCTATTGGGGCACGCGTTTTTTTATGTGAGCGTAGGAAAAAGGAGCGTA
>JAYELX010000068.1:0-5312 GCA_034717875.1 Chloroflexota bacterium
AAAGTGTTAGGGTTTGTTTGGAGTGTGTACAGGGCAATCGCATTTGAAAAAATATTCTCCAATTCCCAAGGGATAGCGATGGTCTCCCGACCGAGCGGTAGAGTGTAGCATCCCCGTTCGGTGGGGATACCTTCACTATCGCGGGGGAATTTAAATATACCCGTCAGCGACGAGCAGTTCAGCGCTCAGGATTGCGCCGCCAGCCGCGCCTCTGATCGTGTTGTGAGACAGGGCCACAAAGCGGATATCCAGTACCGGGCACGGACGCAGCCGCCCCACGCTGATGGCCATCCCCCCGCCAGCGTCGCGGTCTTTGCGCGGTTGCGGGCGGTCTTCCTCTTCCCGATAAACGATCATTGGATGAGGTGCTGAAGGAAGACCCAGTTCTTGCGGCTCGGCTTTGAATTCATCCCAGATGGTGACGATTTCATCCAAAGATGGTTTCTTGGACTCGAACCCAAGACTGACGCAGGCCGTATGTCCGTCGATAACGGGCACGCGATTGCAGTGTGCCGAGATGTTCAGCGCCTCGTTGTAGACTATCTGCCCAGACTCGATGTTGCCCAAAATCTTCAATGGTTCGCGCTCGGTCTTTTCTTCCTCTCCTCCAATAAAGGGTACGACGTTATCGATCATATCGAGGGATGAGACGCCGGGGTAGCCGGCCCCAGACACCGCTTGCAGGATGGTGACAATGATGCTTTCGATGGGGTAGCCAGCTTTCATCAAAGCATAGACCGGGGGCAGATAGCTCTGTAAGCTGCAATTTGGTTTCACAATAATGAAGCCCTCCCTCCAGCCCCGATTCTCCTGCTGCACAGGGATAATAGCGGCGTGGTGCGGGTTGATTTCCGGAATCAGCATGGGCACATCGCTGGTGTGACGATGGGCTGAATTGTTCGAAATCACCGCCAGCCCTTTTGCAGCGTAGCGTTCTTCGAGTTCGCGCACCGATTGCTTATCCATTCCCATTGCCGAGAAGACAAAGTCGCAATGTGCCGCGGCTGTTTCTACATTATATGCATCTTCGACAATTATCTTTGCAATTGCTGGAGGCATGTTTTCATCCATCACCCAGCGCGTTCCCACGGCTTCTGCGTAAGTCTTGCCAGCCGAACGCGGCGAGGCGGCGATGTGCGTAACCTGAAACCAGGGATGATTTCTCAACAGTCGAATATAATTCTGCCCCACCATGCCGGTTGCCCCAATAACACCCACATTGAGTTTTTTCATGTTGTTCTCTTCTTCCTGAGTATCACTTCATTGTGAATCGCGCCCACAGCATTAGAGGCATCCTCAGCAGCAACAACCAAAGAAATGCTGAACTCGGACGAGCCTTGCGCCACAGCGATGACGTTGATTTCGGACTGGGCCAACGCTCCAAAGATACGCGCCCCAACGCCCGGTGTGCTGCGTAATCCTGCTCCTACCGCGGTGACAATTACCACGTTGTCTGTCGACCAAACCCGGTCAATGTCTTTGCGCGACAATTCTAATGCCACCTCTTCCTCGATGGAATTAACTACTGCCTTTACTGTCTCCGTAGGAATGAGGAATGAGATCGACTGCTCGGATGAGGCCTGAGTGATCATCAGTACGCTGGCACCCTGGCTGGCGACAGCCGCGAAGGTGCGAGCGGCAATACCCGGTACGCCCATCATTCCGCTCCCTTCAACGTTGACCATGCTTAGCCCCTCGATGGCTGTGACTGCTTTGATAGTGCTTGGAGTTACATCCGCATTTCGATTGATTTGTGTGCCCGGATGGGTGGGGTTGAACGTGTTCTTGACGCGCAGCGGGATGTCTCGCTCAACCGCGGGGCGAATAGTGCGCGGATGCACCACTTTTGCGCCAAAATAAGCCAGTTCGCTCACTTCGTTGTAGGATAGCACAGGGAGTACTTGCGCATCCGGAACGATGCGCGGGTCAGTGGTCATTACGCCGTCCACGTCAGACCAAATCCAAATCTCGTCGGCATTCAAGCAATTGCCCAGGATCGCTGCGCTGTAATCGCTGCCACCACGGCCCAGCGTAGTTATCACACCCTCTTCAGTAGCGCCGATGAAGCCAGTCACGATGGGAATTACGCCCTCGTCCAACAATGGCGAGAGCCGCTCGGCGACGCGGGCGCGGGTGATGTCCATCAAAGGTACTGCGTTTTGGAATTTTTCGTCGGTGACAATCAGTTCAGTTGCATCGACGGCTTGGCTGCGTGCGCCTTTTTGGCGAAGTGCGGCGGCCAATATGCGGGCGTTGATGCGCTCGCCCAACGATGTGATGGCGTCCATAGCGCGCGGTGTGACCTCGCCCAGTACGTGAACGCTGTGACAGAATGTAGCAAAGTCATCCAGATATTCATCAACGGTGGAAAGCAATTGGGCGCGCTCGCCGCTGAAATTAAACAGCGCATCCACAGCACGGTAGTGATTGACACGCAAATCGGCGACAATGGCGCCATAAGTTTGCCCATCACCAGCCGCGGCTGTCTGTGCCCCCGTGGTCAGAGCGTCGGTCACTCCGCTCATTGCCGAAACGACAACGACCAGGCGGTCCCAATTCCCCGCTTGCTCCATTACGATGTCGGCGGCCTGGGCGTGAGCCTCAGCGCTACCGACCGATGTACCTCCAAATTTCATAGCTAGTGTGGTCATAAGTTCCTCCTTAATCAAGATAAAACGGACGCTAGATCGATGATGTCGCCCAGCACACCAGCGGCGGTCACATCTGGGCCTGCGCCAGGGCCGGAAATCACCAGTGGAACATCAGCGTATCGCTCGGTGTAGAAGGCGATGTGGTTAGCAGTGCCGCGCAACGCGCCCAAGGGGCTGTTCTGCAGCACGGGGACAAGTCCTACTGTGCCACCTTTAGGATTGATTTGGGCTATATAACGCAGCCTTTGGCCTTCAGCCCGGGCCGCGTCGAATCGGGCGGTGTAGGTTTGATTCAACGTTGGAGAAGCATCAATAAATTCTGCTGTGGATATATCAGCAAGCGAATGGGGGTAGAGAGATTCAATATTGAAATCGTTTTCGTCCAGGAGCCATCCAGCAGTACGGGCTAAGATGATGGCCTTGCGGGCTACGTCACGGCCGCTCAAATCTTCGCGCGGATCGGGTTCGGTGTAGCCCAATGCACGGGCATGTTTGATAGTGTCAGCATACGACTCGCCCCGTTCGAGTTCGGTGCATAGATAACCCAACGTTCCACTGAAACATCCCTGCATAGCGGTGACGCGGTCGCCCGTGTCTAGTAGATAGCGCAGTGTGGCGATGGCTGGAAGACCTGCTCCTACCGTAGCTTCGTAGCGCAGATGCGGCTGTTCGAAGAACGGCTTTGCCTCAGCCCATGCTTCAGTCAGTGGAATCTTGTTGGCAAGCACAACGCCCATGTTGCTATCCAGCGCAGTCAGCAATCTTGGCTTTGTCAAAGCGGAAGCGGTAACATCCACCAAAATAGCATTTCCCCGCATCGGAGCGTCCAACTCATCCACAGATTGACTCTCTGGCAATTCGCTCAGAGAACCACCCCTGGCCTTGATTTTCATAGTCTCCTCAATGGCTGCGTCTGATAAGCCTTCAGAATTGATTAACAATGCTTGACTATCCATCGTCCCAACTAACAACAATCGAATCCCAGCGCGTCGGGCCAGAATATCGCCCTGAGCAAGAATCTGCTGGATCAACGCTCGCCCGACCTGACCTATACCCAATAATATAATAGGAATATCTCGATTCATTGATAACCTCCGGTATTCGATAGTGTTGAAAAGGTAAGTGTTTTTTGCGTGAGGTGACAGTCACCTATAAAATCGATTTGCACCTTGTATCGTCTCACTAACCAGCATGTTTTTTATAGCGAGACATCTTCGAAGGTGACTGTCACCTGAGTTGATCACTTACTATCAAAACTATCAAGCTCTGATAGATAATTCACGAATACAAAAAACCCCCACGCCCTCTTGGGGCGCGGGGGTTTTCCACACGGTTCCACCCAAGTTAAACGACAAAGATTTCGTCGCTCACTCTTGCGGCGATAACGGGCCGTCCCGGAGTCCCATACTCTCACACAGTGATGATTTGGGGGACCCACTCCCGGGGGGTTTTCTCTTCGTTTCCATCAAGGGGGCTTTCAGTCGGTGGCCCTCTCTCTCTACGACTTTCACGAACGATACTCGTCCCGGTCAACGTGTTTTGTGTTTCGGGGGATTATATCATCTATATTAAAGTTATCAAGGCTGGTGTTAGCCCTGTGTTAGCCCAAAGTAGTAGAGTCCTATTTGTGCTAAGTTAAAATGTCCTATTTGGAGAATTTACCCCAGAGAGGACAGAGACAAAATGGATGAACTATTAACAATGAGCAAACAAGAACCATCCCGAATGGCTTGTTGAAACCTGGAAGTAATTAACTTTTAGGCCCCGTGCGAGTTTCTCTTATTCCAAACAAAGCCAGCAGAGATAGCAGGAATAATACTCCATAGATAGCCATTAATAGCGTGTATCCCATTGTATCCCCAATAGGCCCGCCGATATACGCTCCTACGGCACCGGCTCCCGCCCCGGCCAAGTTAGAAATTCCCAAATAGCGACCAGCCTCCAAGCGGGGGACGATGTCTGTTCCCAATGCCCAGTTGGCAGTGTAGAATAACCCTGCTCCTCCGCCGATAAGACAGCCGCCGACGTACATTACCTCCATGCCGCTGGCGATTACGATAATCAAAGCTCCCACTGCGGCCATCAATGCGCTGACAACTAAGATGGGCTTGCGGCCAAAACGGTCGGAAAGCCATCCACTGGGCAGGGCGGTGACCAGAATGAAAACCCCCACAAACATGATCACGCGCGCAGCAGGCCCGGCGGCTGTTTTACCGGTCAGATGGGTGAATTTTTCTTGTAGGAAGTAGACGACAAAGCTGGCAATGTTGTTGGCTCCAACTAAAAAGGCCAGTCTGTTGATCACCCACCAGGTGAAGGATGGTTTTTCTTTGACCCGTTCCCCCATGCTGATGAGGATGCAAAGCCACACGCCCAATCCAATGGTGATGCTCATGCCCATCAAGCCAATCAATCCGGTCAGAATGTTGGCACTGGTTGTCGGGAAGTTCGAGGCCCATTTTGTTCCTGCTTTGACACATTCTCTCAACCCAAGGATGATGGCTGTGAAGACAGCGGTCATCAAAAATAAACGTATGATGGGCTGCCAATCAAACGGGGCCGGCTCTTCTTCCAGGGGTTGTTCGGGGATGAACATGGCGATGACCATGCACACCAGCATCGCTATGCTGAGGGCGATCAACGCTCCCCAGAGATTTCCGA